>JAIXQV010000274.1 GCA_027485535.1 Oxalobacteraceae bacterium
ATGCTGTGCTGCTCAGCGTGACCGTCGTGCGCATCATGAATGCCACGCGAGAGGGTCTCGCCGTCTTTCTGATCTTGTACGGCGCGCTGGTCGCTTGGTCCTTTTTTCGACCGCGCACGCTTGACTTCTGTTGTGTCGGCGATCGCCATTTCAGGCGGCTCGTCGCCACGAAATATCTGTGTTTTTTCTTCAGACACGGCTCACCTCAGCAAATAGTGACTTCAGCGACTTGCAGGCAGCAAAGCTGTCTGCAATGACCTGACCGGACGCAGCCACGGGTCGGGAGGCATGCCGCTACGAGCGGCGTACGTCTCGGCCTCTTTACGGGTCGCGAACGGTCCCGAGATCACGGCAAACTTCACACCTTTATCGGTTGTGTTGACTGCCACGATCATCGCCTTCGTCAGCGCACCAAATTGCGCGCGCCACTCTTGCGCCTCCGCCATCGACCCCAATGACACGTGTTGCACGAAAAAGCTGCCGGCCTTGGTCTGCTGTACCAGCTGATCCACGCCACGCTCCGAGCGCGGTGCCAGCGCATCGGCGGGTTTGACCTCGGCCTTGGTGCTGGGCCGTGGCTCCGCTTTCGGTTCCCCTTTGGGGTCGGGTTTTGCTTCGGGTTTAGCTTCCGTCTGCGCGGGCACGGCAACAGGGACGTCGGGCTTGACCTCGGCTGGTGCAGATTCCGCTTTTACAGTGCTTGAATCGACAGCAGGGGCGGGAACTGAAGGGGTAGCAGTATCGGGTGGCGTGGCCGTTTTGGTGGCTTCAGCAGCCTCAGCCGCTTTTTGCTCTTCCAGCTTGGCAGTTGGCGGCTTGCCCACCATCGCCACCAGCGCATCCATCGCCCACGTGGGCAGGTTGTCTTTCAGGATTGGCGAGTTCGCCAGCAGCGGCGAGGCCTTGTCTGCAAATAGCAGCAGCACCACGCTAATAGAGACCGCGACCATCAGGATCAGCGCGGCGGTCCAGCGTAGTAGCCGGCTGAGCAGGCCTCGCTTGGGTGCAGCCTCAGGCGCAGGCTTTGCGGTCTCTGCGGCATCAAAGCTTGGCTCTGTACGACGCTGACGTTCTGCCTCGGCCTGATCTTCTTGTTCCCGACGCTCTTTCCGTGCAACGGCCAGCTGCGCCTCAAAGCGCGCCTGCGCCGAGCTGGTTTCAGCCGGTTTTTCTTTTTTCGGTTTAGGCGCGATTTTCATCTCGGCGTAGCCGGTCGCAGCCAGGATTTTCTTGACCTCGACCTCGAAACCCATCGCGCGTGCCACACCCAGTAGCGCGTCGCCTTCGGTGCGTGTTGGCGTCTCGACCGGCCAGCGCACCAGGCGTTGTCCGAAACTATCGAGCGTACGCTCGTGTAGTTGCATGCCCAGTTTGTCGATCAGCATCACCAGTGACACATTCGCGCCGGGGAAGTCCTGCACTAGTCGTGCCAGCAACTGCAGATCACGCTGGCTGATGGCTTTGGCATCATGCGCCAGCAGCACGCGGCGCGGCGCAGTAGTGTTCTCTGCATTTCGTGCATCTTCAATCGAGATGTCGGACAGAATCTGGTTGAAGCGTTCAAGTAATTGTTCGGTGTTCTGCGGTAAGAAAACCTCGACCTGCAAGCCGGGCGTTTTACGCAGCTTGGCGAGTACCAGTCGGCCGTAGTGGTCGAGCACACCATCGCTATTGGATGACAGCGCCAGCGACTGGCTGCTCTCACGCACCGCGCGCATCACATAGTCGAAGCGACTACGGTCAGCGCTGCGCAGGAAAATCCCGTCGCTGCTGACGATGTCGTTGCTGGGCTCGAGCTGCTGGTCGGTCACGTGACGGCCTCTTCAAGTTGTCCGTTCGAGTCGAATTGCATATTTTTCGGTACTTTCGGCTGCGGCCGCTGCAATGGCGGGGCACCCGGGCGGATACTCGCCAGGTTGAATACATAGGCGATTACCTGAGCAACGGCATAGTACAGGTCTTCCGGTACCGGCTGATCCAAGTCGGTCGTGAAATACAGCGCACGCGCCAGGGGTGGCGCGCGGAAGATCTCAATCCCGTGCTTCTCGGCCTCGGCACGAATGCGCGCCGCGACTTCGTCGGTACCTTTGGCCAGCAGAATCGGCGCACTATCGCCATTCGGGTCGTAGGATAACGCTACTGCGAAGTGCTCCGGGTTGGTGATCACAACGTCGGCATCTTTGACATTGTCGATCATGCGGCGGTTCGCCATCTCGCGCTGGCGGCGGCGGATTTGCGCCTTGACCTCAGGACGACCTTCCATGTCCTTCATCTCGTCCTTGATGTCTTGTATGGACATGCGCATGGATTTCATAAATTCCCAGCGCTGGAAGGGCACATCAATCGCGGCGATCAGAATCAGCGCGCAGGCCATGATGAGCGCGGATTTCGCTAACAGCTGACCCGCTACCGCCATCGCTGGTTCGAAGGCCATCTTGCCGATGTTATTCAAGGTGCTGACGTTGTCGTATAACACCCACGCCACCATGCCAGTCACCAGTGTAAATTTCAGTAAGGCTTTACCCAGTTCAACCAATGCCTTCGTACCAAACATCCGCTTCAAGCCATTGAGGGGGTTGAGCTTCGATGCTTTTGGCGCGATGGCTTTCGTTGAGAATAAAAAACCGCCGGTCGCGCCCGAGGATGCGATGGCGATCGTAATCGTCAGCAGCATCAGCGGCGCAACCAAAATAAAGGATTCCAGTACCTCGTGCCCAAAAATCGCCGGCAATAGATTGGGTGAATGCACCAGCTTGCGATCAAAGTTGAAGCCCGAGACAAATGCCTCGGCCATTTTATGAATCAGCGTATCGCCGGTGAGATAGAGCATGCCAAGCGCTGCAATCGTGACCGACGCAGCGGGTAGCTCGGTCGAGCGAGCAACTTGACCTTCCTCGCGCGCTTTTTCAAGCTTGCGCGAGGTGGGTTCTTCGGTCTTTTCTTGGTCGCCAGACTGTGACATGTTATTGCGTCAGTCCTACCAGATCTTTCGCATGGCTGAAGCCCTGCATCCACAGCCATAGCATGCGGCCGCCGATACTGTCGAGCGAAAGGATTAATACAAGAAAACCGGCAGCGATCGATGCCGGGAAGCCCACCGAGAAAATATTCAGGCTGGGTGCGGCTCGCGTCACGATACCGAGACCAATATTGATAAACAGTAGCGAGATCATCACCGGCAACGCAATGAGTACGCCGCCTAAAAACATCATGCCGCTCCAGGCAACGACTTTGCCGAATGCGACCTGACCCAAGATCAGCTTGCCAATGGGTACCGTCTGAAAACTATCAATGACCATCGACAGCATGATGACGTGGCCACCGAAACCCAGAAAAATCAGGGTCGACATAATCACCAAGAACTGCGAGATCACAGGCACGTTACCGATGTTGGGGTCGACCATACTGGCCATCGACAAACCCATCGAGCCTGCAATCGTTTGACCGGCGAGCGAAATCGCACCGACGACGACTTGCAGCATCAGCCCCATCATGGCGCCGATGAATAACTGGTTGACGATTTGAAGTAGGCCATTGGCACTGATTGGGTCAATCACGGGCCAGTCGACCATTGGGTAGACCAGAAACGTAATCGTCATCGCCAGCATGATACGAATGCGGACAGTCAGTGCATCAAGCGAGAAGAGTGGGGCCGCCATCAGCAGCGCAGAAATGCGCAGCATCGGCCACAAGAAAGTGTAGAAGCGTTCGACGATTTCCGCAGCAAGCAGTGTCATGACGATTCAGCCTTCTGCGTCGGAGGACTCGGCCTCAGGAAAACATCGCGGGGATGCGTTTATAGACGTCGCGCGTGTAGTCGACCATCATCCCGAGTTGCCAGCCACCAAACAGCGCGAGCGAGAGGCCAAGCGCCAACAGTTTCGGGATGAAAGACAAGGTTGCCTCGTTGATGGAGGTAGCTGCCTGAATGACACCGATAAACAAACCAACGCCTAACGCGACGATCAGTAGCGGACCGGAGATGAGTAGTACCGCCCAAAGTGCGCTTCGGCCGAGGTCGATAACAGTGGCGATTTCCATGGGAGTCTCCTTCTTTTTTCTTAGGGCATCGCGAAACTCGAGGCAAGCGAGCCCATCAGCAAGCTCCAACCATCGACCAACACGAACAGCATTAACTTGAACGGCATGGAGATCATCATGGGTGACAGCATCATCATACCCATCGACATCAGTACCGATGACACGATCAGATCAATCACCACGAACGGGATATAAATCAGGAAGCCGATCGTAAAGGCGCTTTTCAGTTCCGAGGTAACAAAGGCAGGTACCAGGGTAGTGAAGGGGATTGATTCCGGACCTTCCAATTCATTCTTGTTGCGCGAGATTTCCATGAACATCGCGATATCTTCTTCGCGGGTCTGCGCCAGCATGAAACCGCGAACCGGTTTCTCAGCGTTTTCGAGTGCTTCTTCGAAAGCCATGCCTTGGTTCATGTAAGGCAAGATCGCGTTGTTATACACATCGCTCATCACTGGTTGCATGATGAACAGCGTTAGAAATAGAGCGAGTCCTGCCAACACCTGGTTCGGCGGTGTTTGGCCAGTACCGAGCGCCTGACGCAAAATCGAGAACACGATAATGATGCGAGTAAACGCAGTCATCATCAGCAGCATCGACGGCAGCAGCGTCAGCACCGTCATCAGTGCCAGCAATTGCAGCGACAGGCTATAGGCCTGTACACCACCCTTGCCGGTTGCAACCGTCACGACCGGCATGCCTTGGGCGAATGCGACGGCAGGAATCAGGGCTGGCAGTACCAGCAGCAGGAGGAGGGCGATGCGGCGTGCCATGATCAAGCCTTGTCCTTGTTCTGTGCGGCCGCCAGCAGGGCCGACAAGCGACGCGCCATCGGCGCTAGCGAGTTATTACCTTCATCGGCAGCTATAGGGTTGGCTTCGGTTTGAAGCTCATCCGCGCTGACCGGGAAGGTGGCGATCGCGTTAATCTGTTGTGGCGAGACGCCGATCAACACATCTTGGTCTTTCACGCGCAGTAGCACCACTTTTTGGCGTGGCGCGACCGAGACCATTTCTAGTACTTTGATTTTGCGAGCCGGCATGCCGAGCAGATTGCCACTCTGCACGCGCTTGAGCACGTACAGCACCCCGCCGAGCAGTGCGAGCACAACTGCGAAATTCATCGCGACGTACAGCCAGTTCGTGGAGCCCATGGAAAGTGCCTTGTCCGGGTTGCGATGCCAGATTATAGATTGCGCATGCGGTCAGACGCCGGCACCACACGGGTGAGGCGGATGCCGTAGCGATCATTCACTAGCACGACTTCGCCTTGCGCAACGACCGTATCGTTGACCAGCAGGTCGAGCGGTTCGCCGGCAATACGCTCCAGCTCGACGACCGAGCCCTGCGTGAGTCTCAGCAAATCGCGAATCTTCATCTTGGTGCGACCCACTTCCACCTTGATCGCGACCGAGATGTTTTGCAAAACCTCGGGGTTGATCTGGTGGTTAGGCATCGCACCGGCTTGTGGCTCGGTGAGCGCGTTATCGTTATCCTGGACGGTATCGTTCATGATGCTTCCTCGGTGGTTAGAGGGTTTCGGGGCTGGTCGCGCGTTCGACGCGAACGGCAACATTAGGGCCAGACATGCCGACCTGGCACTCGAAGGCGGGCAGGCCGCCGATCATCATGGAGGCCAGTTCCGGTTTCTTGAAGAACAGCAGATCGCCTTCTTTCAGATGGCTGACTTGATCATAGTGTGCGACCACGGTGCCGAGCAGTACCTGAATATCGAGCAGCGAATCGCCCACCGCAGTGGTCAGTTCATTGCGCCATTTCTGATCAGATTCTTCGCTACCATCAGCTTGTACACGGTTACGCAGTAGATCGCGCAGTGGCTTCAGCGATGCATACGGATACACCAGATCCACAAAACCTTTCACGCCACCAGCGCTTTCGGTTTCGAAGCGTGACATGATCACCAGATCGTTTTCATCAGCGATCTGTGCGAATTGTGGATTGATCTCCGAGCCAACATGATCGAAGTCCACTGACAGCAGTGGTGCCCATGCCTCTCTTAATGAGCGGAAGAACACCTCAAGGATGATCTTGACGATACGCGACTCAGTCGGCGTGAACATACGCGTTGGCGGCAGCCAGTTCGCTGGCAGCGGTTCGCCTTCTTTATCGGTAGCGCGGCGGCGTGGGCTGCCCGGCATGCCGGATCCAGTACCACCAAAGAAATTGTCGAGTGCAGAAAAGACCAGCGTCGGTTCGATCGTCACCAGCGAAAAACCGCGCAGTGGGTTGATACGAATCGTATTGACCGCGAGTGGCGGACGTAAGTCTTTCAGGTAGTCACCGAAGCGAACGATTTGTGCGCGCGACGGGTTGATACGTGGGCTGGTGCGCAGTACCTCCATCAGACCGAGGCGGAACAAGCGCACGAAACGCTCGTTGATCATCTCGATCGAAGAGGTATTGACGCCGAGCGTGCTGTCCTCACTCGCCAGGTCATGCTTCTTGACCCGAGTCGTGAGGTTGAAGCCGGTATCAACCTCGATAGTGCCGTCGTCAACGCCCTCGGCCAAAGCGGCCAGTTCTTCCGGTGACAGCAGATTGCTCGTATCAGCCATGATGTCAGTCTTTAACTAAAAGGCCTGTGGCTTACTGCACCACGAATTCGCTGAACATGACTTCTTCGATACCACCGAAGCCTTCATACTTCTCGAGCAGCGAGTTGATCACGACGCGAATCTCTTCCGCCAGTTGCTTGCGGAAATCCGGATCCTTCAGATCAGCTTCCGTCTTGGTGCGCATCAGATCGAGAATGCCGGCCCGCAGTGCGAGTTCATGCGTCTTCACGTTCTTGACCACACGGTCATCGTAGTGGGTCATGATGGTCAGCGTGACTTGCATCACCTTGCGCGAACCGGACAGGTTCGACAGCATCGGCTTTTCCAGCGAGTAGTAGTTGAACTTCCAGCGCTGGTTGTCGGCATCAGGCGAGACCAATTCTTTGGCCGGTGCTTCGGCGCCTGGTTTCGCAGGTGCGCCATGACCGTCACCGCCCTTGGCATCGCCGTGGCCGTCGCCGCCTTTAGCGTCACCGTGGCCATCACCACCGCCGTGCTCGCCATCGAGCTTTTCAAGTTGAGCGTCGACCGCTTCTTTCGCCTGTTCCTTCTTCGAGAAGAAACCAGTGGCGAGTAGGGTACCGCCGACGGAGGCACCAATGATGAACAACACGGCTACCACCATCAGGACGATCTTGATGATCGCCTTTTTCTTCGAGGGCGCGCCTTCCGCTTGTTCTTCTGGTGCTGCTGCAGCTTCCTCAGCCAGCACACCCGCCAACTGTCGCAAACGTCTGGTTCAGGGCTATCACACCAACACATCCAACCCATCACTCGAGCCAGCGGTGCTGCGTGCGGGAGGCAAGGTGCTTGGGGCCGGGCTTTCAGCTGCCGATCGTCGGGAACCGACCCCGGCGACACCTGAAGACTGCTTGCCAGGTGTCGAATTTCCGCCATGTTGCGACTCTTGCCTTACGTTAACATCAAC
>JAIXQV010000251.1 GCA_027485535.1 Oxalobacteraceae bacterium
AATTCCCAACGTATCGATTTCGCTGTTCCTTTTTTAGGAGGCAACATGAATACCGCTTCTGAAACTCAAAACGCCATTCTCACCAGTACGCGTGGTAAAGCAGTGCCGCTGCAACGTGTAGAGGTCAATGCGCGCGTTGATGACTTGCTGTTTACCGTCACTGCGCGCCAGCACTATCGCAACACCACCAAGAAGAACATCGAAACGCTGTATACCTTTCCGTTGGCATGGGGCTGCACGTTACTCACACTGAGCGCCACGGTGGCGGGCAAGACCTGGCAAGGCGCTGTGCTACCGAAGGAGCAGGCCGAGCGCGATTACGAACAAGCCATTGCCTCAGGTGATACGCCGATCATGGTTGAGAAATCGGGCGATGGTTTGTATACCGCGCAGCTGGGTAATTTGAAACCAGGTGAGGATGCTGTCATCGAGATTACCTACACTCAGCTATTGCGGGTAGAACAAGGCCAGATTCGGCTGTCGATACCCACAACAGTGGCGCCACGCTATGGCGATGCGGCCAAGGTAGGCAAGCTCAAGCAGCCGGCATCGGTAGATGTGGCGGCTGATGCGGCGTACCCGCTTTCGCTGCAAATCGAAGTCGCGGGTGCGCTGAGTAAGCTGCCCATCCATTGCCCTAGCCACGACATGCAGGTACAGGCGTTGGATAACCGCACCACCCTTTCACTGTTTGGACAGGCATTTTTAGACCGCGATGTCGTGCTGCTGATTGACGAGGTGCCACAGCAGCAGGTGGTGACGGTGGCGCAGGATGGGGATGAGTTTCATGCGCTGCTCAGCATCACGCCCACTGTATCGCCAGAGGCGTTATCCAGTAGTCGAGAGATTCAGTTGAAGGTGTTGGTGGATTGCTCGGGTTCTATGGGTGGCGAAAGCATGGCGCTGGCTAAAGGCGGTTTGATGGCCTTAATGCCCTTGTTAAGCTCGGCAGACCAGGTGTCGTATAGCCGGTTTGGTACTCACACCAGGCGCGTGCTCTCGCGCATGACTGCGGCTACGCCTGAGTTCAAGGCCGCGTCGTTAATGCCCGCGATTGAGGGTACCGATGCCGATATGGGTGGTACCGAGATGAATACCGCACTGGAAGATACCTTCAACATCAAGGCCCACAGTGATGATCGCCCAGTGAATGTGCTGGTGATTACCGATGGCGAGATCTGGGATATTGAGAGCACGATTCAGTTAGCGCGTGAGTCTAACCACCGAGTGTTTGCCATTGGTGTGGGTAGCTCGCCGGCTGAGAGTTTGCTGAGGGACATTGCTACCTATAGCGATGGGGCGTGTGAGCTGGTCTCGCCTAAGGAAGATATGGCCGCTGCCATACAGCGCATGGTGATGCGAATGCGCCAAGGCATTGCGGCCAAGCTTGAGGTGGACTGGCAGGCGCCGGTGGTGTGGCAATCACCCGTGCCGAAGGTGCTGTACCCGGGTGAGGCGGTACATGTGGCTGCGGTATTGAGTAGCCCACCTGCTTCGCAGCAGATTTGTACTCGCCTGGATTATTCGAACGGAGCAGACGCCGCGGCCGGCGAAGTGAGCGATACGCCATGGTCTGTAACGACTGCGCCCGCACTGGCTCGAATGGTCGGTGCTAAGCGCCTGCGCGATGCAGGTAACGCCGAAGCGGCAACCCAGCTGGCGCTGCGCTACCAACTGGTGACTGAGCATACCAACCTGCTGCTCGTGGCCGAACGTGCGGCAGACGACAAAGCCGAGGGCTTGCCGCAGCCGCATCAGGTACCGCAGATGCTGGCGGCTGGTTGGCACAACATCAAGCCGATCACGACTGCCTCGATGTCACGCTCGCGGGCGCTGTATTCGCTGCAAAGCTCGATGTCTCATGTCAGCACCTCTCATTTCATCTCTGCCTTGCCTGAAAGGGCCTGTTATATGCGCCGCGCAGATATTCCGGAGATGCTGGGCACCGAGCCAAGCGCCTTGCTGCATATTCTGGATGATGTGGCTATGCAGTACACCGATCTGGAGGACGCCAGTACGCGGTTCATGAATTGCGGTTTACCCAGCGAGATTATGCAAGTGATTCAGCGTATCGCCGATCAGCTGCAAAACCATTCCTTAGCGTGGGCGGTGTTTATGGATTGGCTGAGCGTCGCTCTGCAGGTTGACATCAGCATCTCGCGCCACAGCAAGCGGCTTCTCAACGCTAGCCTGCAAGGCCTGGATGATGAAACACGAGACGAGATCCGCGCTGCGCTCAAACGCTTGCTGCCTTCTGTGAGCCCAGATGCTTGGGGTACGCTCAGTGACGAGGATGATTCATTGCAGCTAGAACTGCTGCTCTCGCGACAGCGATACTAAGCCCACCTCGCCATGACCCGATTCGCCGGATACCGTTTACTGGGCTGCCCAACTTGCCAAGCCGTGCATGCGGTGGCGAATCTGGTCTCGTTTAACCTGATGTCGTTTGAAACCTGGACGGATGGGCAGAAAGTGCATGCATTGTTCGACCATCGCGAGGGGGTGAGGCAGTGTGCCTCTTGCGATGGGGTGTTTCTGGAACGTGAGACCCTATTCATGGGCAAGGCTCGCACCCGCTGGCGCAATGATGAAGAGCCCTATGAGATTCCGGCATTTCTCTTGCGCCCAGCAAATGAGCCCGTCTGGACCGTACAACGCTTGCGAGAAAAACTTGGTGCTTTCTTTGCATGGGTAATGCGCGGTGGCCTACCTGCCCCGGCATCAACGCATACAGATACAGGCACGTCTTCAGCTGCGGCGAATGACACCTACGTTGAATACCCGGATTTTTGCTATGTACCAGATACCGCACTCGCTGGCTTAATTATGCACGGGTCGCAAAGTGATGAGCTGATGCTGGCTTTACGTAAGCTGTATTGGCGTTATCTGAACACCCCTTATCGCGACACCGCCAGACGGCTGATAGAAAAAGGCCGTGACCCCACGGTGGCGTTTATGGCGAGTGAATTACAAACTTCAAATATGCGCGAGTTATTAGCGCTGCTTACCAAGTACCGGCCTGAAGCCGTGGTTACACGCGCTGAAATCCATCGTGAGCTGGGTGAATTTACGGCGGCGGTTGAACTGCTTGCCGCTTGGGATGGTAGCGATGAGGAAGCGAATACAATCCTTAAAGCAGCCCGGCAGCAAGTGGCAGCGCCAGTGCCTGTGGTGTATGCGTGGCAGCGTAAAACACCAATGGCATGAGCGAATAATCCGTTCAGGCTACGTCTTTGATCAACTTGATAAGGAAACTTACTGCCCATCAGTAAGTTATAAAGTAATGCACCCTATCCTTCGTCCTACATTTCGTCGAGCTTGGTTGATTCTGATGGCGTTGACTGCGAGTACGGCCTATGCCGAGCCTATCGACCCATCCGTGGTGCAGGAGAAAATGCGCCG
>JAIXQV010000031.1 GCA_027485535.1 Oxalobacteraceae bacterium
GTCCGTAATGACGCGGATTATTTTCGGGTGGACATCCCCTCTGATGCGGAATTGAAGTCTGCAAGCTTCTCTTTTTATCAGTCAGACGATTCGATTGCTTTTTATGCGATGCAGCGGAGTCAAGTGTTTAATGCCGGAACAGATGTCAGCAAAATGCTTGCTTACGGTCATTTTGGGCCACAGGACGTTGGCCGCAATCTGTTGCTGTCGCTACCAAGCGCTGCATTACAGGCGGGGCCGCTGACAACTTGGGTTCAGCAAACGGGCAGTCTTGTCACTAAATATGTCCTGCAAATGGACTTTGCACAGATTGGAAGCAGTGGCGGTCTGAATACGCCCGTCGCTTTATCGATCAACGGCTCAGGGACTAATTCCATGAGTAGCGAGATGGTCACTGGCCAGTCAACGATGGACAAGTTTGTGTATCAGACGCCTTCTTCTGGCTACGCAGTAAGCAGCATGTACAACGTATTAACGATCACTTCGCTTAGCTCCTCTGAGGTAGATCAGCTAACAGGGGTAGAAAGAATAAAATTTACAGACAAGTCTATTGCCTTCGATATTGAGGGCAATGCAGGACAAGCTTATCGAGTTTACAGAGCGGCCTTTGGCAGAGATCCAATCAAGGGAGACATGGCGGGCCTTGGATTTTGGATTTCGCAGATCGACAAGGGTATGAATTTGCTTGAAGTTTCGGCACGCTTTATTGACTCAAGCGAGTTCGCAGGCTTATATGGTTTGAATTCATCGAACTCAGATTTTCTATCCAGACTTTACACCAACGTTCTGGGACGCACTCCAGATCAGGCCGGTTTTGGTTGGTGGCTTGATCAGCTGAATACCAACCCTGAAAAAACACGCAGAAAAGTGTTGGCTGATTTTTCTGAATCGGTGGAAAACAAACAAGCCATTGCCTCTCTGATTGGTAACGGCATACCATTCTTTGAGTCATCAATACAATGAGTCGATGCAAGAAACTTCGATTAACAAGATGCTGCCTTAATAGTCCCAAAGTCAATTGGCGAAAAAATAGCCCCGAGTTCGCTAGAACCGGGGCTATACGACTGAACCACTCTGGTTAATGACGCCGATATGGGTCAACACCACATTGTCCAGAGAGGAGCTACTGGCCACTGAGGTGAAGGCTGCCTACCATAATCGGCTAACAATCAACTCAGGGATGTCGCAAGCACATCATGCGCACTGACAGAAATCCGATCTTGATAGTGAACAAACTTTGGAAAAATCCAAAGGATTTCTATCTGCTCGCTTCACAATAATCGTTCGATCGATGCTTCAGATAACGATAGCCTCCAGGATGATGCGAATCTTTGCCGCCATGAAAAGCATCGCTCCCATGGACGGCACTTGGGTTGGAATTACTGCTGGACGAGAATGCTTCGATCGATCTCGCGAACGCTTCGAGTTCCGGTCAAGGCCATCGACACGTCCAGCTCATCGCGGATAATTTCAATAGCCTTGGTGACACCGTCCTGCCCGCCAGCGCCAAGTCCATAGATATACGCTCTTCCGATCATGCAAGAGCTGGCGCCATAGGCTAGTGCGCGGAGCACGTCTTGCCCGGAGCGAACACCGCCGTCGAAAATGACTTCGACCTTTCCCTGAACGGCGTCGACGATATCACCTAGGCGAGAGATGGAGGACGGGGCACCATCCAATTGCCGACCACCGTGGTTCGAGGCCACAATGGCGGTCACGCCCAGACTCGCCGCAATTTTGGCGTCTTCGACATCCAGGATGCCTTTGAGAACGATCTTGCCCGGCCAAATGCTGCGAATCCATTCCAAGTCTTTCCAGCTGAGTGTCGGGTCAAATTGTTGGCCGATCCACTGGGAAAGCGTGCTCACGCTCTCCATACCCGAGACATGGCCGGAGATATTCCCGAAGTTTTTACGCTTGCCGTTGACGATGCTCCAGGCCCATCGAGGTTTCGTTGCGACATCGATGAGGTTCGCAATCGTGACCTTCGGCGGAACTGTCATGCCGTTCTTCACATCGCAGTAGCGTTTGCCAAGAATCTGAAGGTCCAGGGTCGGCATCAGCACGCTGCATTTTGCAGCGATAGCCCGCTCGATGAGCGCCTTGATGAAACCCCTATCTCGCATGATGTAAAGCTGGAACCAAAACGGTACAGGGGACGCCGCAGCGACGTCTTCAATGGAGCAGATGGACATCGTACTCAAGCAAAACGGAATTCCTGCAGCAGCGGCCGCTCGGGCGGCCAGTATCTCGCCGTCGCCGTGCTGCATACCGCAGAGGCCGATCGGCGCTAGGGCGAGCGGCAGTTTGGAGGGAATACCCGCGATCGTGGTCTGCAAGTCTCGTTGATCGACGTTAATAGCAACGCGTTGACGCAGTGCGATGGCTTGGAGGTCTGACCGATTTGCGCGCATCGTCGACTGCGAATAAGAGCCATGGTCGGCGTATTCGAAGAAAGCTTTCGGAACGCGCGATTTCGCTATCTCTCTAAGGTCATCGATGCAGGTTGCCATTTGCAGTGTCTGCGGCATGTATTTTCTCCTTACTATCAATAGAGGCGGGAAAGCCCGCCATGTAATACCACAGAGGCTTAGTCTTTCGGTGCGTATTGCATCTCGCCGTTGCCGAAAGACCAGTCCTCGCGGGCCACATCGATGAGGCTAATGAAGACATCCTGAATGCGAACTTCGGTCTTCTTCGAGATGCCTTCGGCAACCGCCTTGTAGAAGGCCTTTTTCACCTCAATCGTGCGACCAGCGTTCCAGGTGACTTGAATGAAGACGATGCCGGGCGTGTATGTGACCCCGAGGTAGCCCTCAGCTGGATACACAAGCTCGTCGTCGGCGTGACGCGTGATGATTTGAAACTTATCGTTCGCCGGCACGCTGGCTACGTTGATCATGGCGTCGTAGACCACTTCGCTAACGGTGCGAATGGTTTCAGCAGAGGCAGACTTGGAGAGGTTGATTCGAACGAGAGGCACGGTTGTCATCCTATGAAATTAGTGTGCTATTCGCACAGATGCAGCGAATAACCGGAAGATTACGTCTCCGTAAATGACCGGGCAAGCGCATAATTTTCATCCGAGATACTGATGATCGGCGCTTAGATGATAATGAACTGCGTTCCCATGAGTCCCTCGATAACCATCTACCCTAGTGTACTTGCCGAGGATGGTTAAAAAGAAAATCTCGACTTTTGAATTATCTGCTTGAAAGGGATATCTACGAAGCCAAAACCACCGAGGGGAACTAGCTGGCGTCTTATAATATGACGTGACTGCACTCGCGGCTCGGAAACCTTGTTCATGGCTACTGCCTGGCACCTCGTCGAAACATCATCATGAACTCGACCTCCACGCTCACCCTGGCGCTCATCGCCGCCTATTTTGTCTTTGTATTTGGCAGCCTGATATTGCGCGGTCGCGAAGTCTCCGGACCCTGGTGGTATCTGCTACGCAGCTTCTTCCCTAACTGGCGGTTTTATCATGGCTTCGGATCACAGCCGCGACTATTCACTCGCTTACAGCAACCAGACGGCGAGTGGACCGAATGGCAAATGTTTATGCCGCGCGCACAATTCTCACTATTCGATCTGTTTCACAACGCTCGTAATAACCTGCTGCTCGCCAATCAAAATCTGGTCGACCATCTCGCATTTGATATTCAGACACTGCCCGAGAATAAATCAGCAGTTGAGCTCGTCAGCTACAAAATGGTGACGCAACTAGCGCACAGTATGATCCGGCAACAAGGCCTGACGGGCTATCGCTGGCAGTTTCAGATCTTGCAAGTGCCGCCGCTACAAGCACCTAATGAGTCGATGACGATATTGTTGTCGCCAGTACTGCAGGCTTGAGATGCCGCCGCTCTATCTCGCCTTGCGTAGCTTCGAATGTTTGCTAGCAACCAGCTTGCTGATTCAAACGCTGGAGTTTTTACGCATCCGCTCGGTGCAGAACACCGACGGTCTGTGGCGTTGGGATGTGCAACGCGGCGATATAGCGCATGCCTCTGCAACCGTGCGCAAGGCCTTTGATTGGCTGTTTAGCGAACAAATCCACAAAGCACATCTACTGCTGCGACTGGCCGCAGCAGCTAGCCTGTATATCGGCAGCAGCATCGTCAGTTCCACGCTGCTGTTCTTGAGCACCATTGCTATCTTGATTCGCTGGCGCGGCGCCTTCAATGGTGGCAGCGATTTCATGACCATCATCGCCCTCACCGGCTTGATGATCGCGCATTGGGGGCAATTCGTCGTCAGCCCCGTGTTGGCTTGGCAAGCGGGCTTGGGGTATGTCTGCCTGCAGACGATGACGTCTTACTTCATCTCAGGCGCGATCAAGCTGTTTTCACGGGAGTGGCGCAATGGCATTGCACTGCCCTATTTCCTTGATGGCGGCATCTACGGGCCGCTGTCAGCAGGCAGCGTGTTTCGTAAGCGGTCTATCGCCATCGCATGCTCATGGGGCTTTATGTTGTGGGAGTGCTCAGTCCCGATTGTGTTCTTGGGCCCGATGGTCGCCACGGTGTACTGCGCTATCGCCTTGGTGTTTCATTTACTGGTGTTTGCTTTTTTTGGATTAAACCGGTTTGTGTGGGCCTGGGTGGTGAGTTTTCCGGCTTTGATTTACTGGGCGGGGTGGTGGTGAAGATGTCATTTAGATCACTTTTTATCGAGAAAACCTCTGTTTAGACCCCCGCTCACCCGCGGGTGCTTACCCTGGCTTTAGCGCCCTTCCTGATACATTATCTTGCCGACTTTCTGAAATTAAAGTATCGTTTTGACGTTCAACGCCACCGGGAGAAGCACCGATGTCGCACCCCTTGCTCGACAAACATCGCGCCACGCTGGACGGCGCTCTACAGGCCATTCATACCCGTCAGTACTGGTCGCCGTATGGCGAGCACCCCAGCCCGCGCAACTATGGCGAGGGTTCGGACGTCGCTGGCAAAGCAGCGTTTGATGCGCTACTTGGTAAGCGCTTCGAGATTGATCAGCCCGGCGTGCAAGGCTGGTATGACCAAGAGACCTCGCCCTACGGCGCGGCTTTGAAGGTGTCTTACCCGGTGTGCGATCCGGATGCCTTGATTCAGGCAGCGCAAGCGGCGATGCCAGCGTGGCAGAAGATTGGCCCCGAGGGCCGTACCGGCATCTGCCTTGAAATTCTCGACCGCTTAAACAAGCAAAGTTTTGAATTAGCGCACGCGGTGATGCTGACTTCCGGTCAGGGCTGGATGATGGCCTTTCAAGCAGGCTCACCGCACGCGCAAGATCGTGGCCTGGAAGCGGTGGCGCATGCTTGGCGCGAGCAGAGTTTTGTGCCGAGTGAAGCGGTTTGGGAAAAACCCCAGGGCAAGAACCCGCCGCTGCTCATGAAAAAGCATTTCGAAATCGTCGGCCGCGGTGTATCGGTGGTGGTGGGTTGCAGCACCTTCCCCACTTGGAATACCTTCCCCGGCTTGTTCGCCGCGCTGGCGACAGGCAATGCGGTCATCATCAAGCCGCATGAAGTGGCAATCCTGCCGGTGGCGATCACCGTGCGAACCGTACGCGCGGTGTTGGCCGAGAACGGTATCGATCCCAACCTCGTCACACTGTGCGTGACTGACAAACGCGAGGCAACGCAGCATCTGGTCACGCACCCCGCGGTGAAGTCGATTGATTTCACGGGCGGTAATGTGTTCGGGCAGTGGCTGATTGATCACTGCCGCCAGGCGCGTGTGTATGCCGAGCTGGCCGGTGTGAATAACATCGTGATTGACTCCACCGATAGCTACAAGCGCATGCTGGGTAATCTGGCGTTCACGCTGTCGCTGTACTCGGGTCAGATGTGTACGACCTCGCAAGCCTTGTTTGTGCCTGCGGGCGGCATCGATACCGATGAAGGCCACAAGTCTTATGACGAGTTCTGTACGGATCTAGGCAACGCAGTCAGCCACTTCTTGGCCAAGCCCGAAGTCGCGCTAGCGATTTTAGGTGCGATTCGCTCGCCAGATACGTTGCAACGGATCGCGCAAGCCAATAGTGGCAAGCTCGGCAAAGTGGTGCTCGCTTCCAACCAACTCGAGAACCCCGAGTTCCCTCAAGCGCAGGTCCACACACCAGCGCTGCTGGCATGTGATGCCAGCGACGAAGCCTCGTATGGCCATGAGTGCTTTGGGCCGATCAGCTTTATCGTTAAAACGCCAGATACTGCTACTTCGATCAAACGCTCGGAACACTTGGTGAATACCCCAGGCGCTTTAACGGTGGGTGTGTACTCGACCCGTACCGAAGTGATTGATGCTATGACGCAGGCAACGCTGAACGCCAAGGTAGCGCTATCGATTAATTTGACCGGCGGTGTGTTCGTTAACCAATCCGCCGCTTTCTCGGACTTCCACGGCACGGGTGGTAACCCGGCAGCGAATGCCTCTTACGCTGACGCAGCGTTTGTGGCAAACCGCTTTGTTGTCGTGCAGCGCCGCTATCACGTCTAAGGCAATGAGCGCAACGCCACTATCCGGTTCAAGCACTGTTGCCGTGATTGGTGCTGGTGCTATGGGTGGTGGCATTGCGCAGATTGCCGCAGTGGCTGGCCACCCGGTCAAGCTGCTGGATGCGCGCGAGGGTGCGGCAACGTCGGCCATTGAAGGTATTCGCGCGCAACTCAACAAGCTCGCTGACAAAGGCCGCCTCACACCCGAGGCAGCACAGGCAGCCGGTGAGAGATTGAGCGTCGCCACGCAAGTGTCTGAGCTTGCCGATGCTGCGCTCATCGTTGAGGCGATTGTGGAAGACCTAGCCGCAAAACAATCGCTATTCGTATCGCTTGAAAGCATTGTCTCTGACGACGCTATTCTTTCGACGAATACCTCATCCATCTCGATTACCGCCATTGGCGCTGCCCTCAAGCGCCCAGAGCGTTTGGCAGGGCTGCACTTTTTTAATCCTGCGCCCTTGATGCCTTTGGTTGAAATCGTCAGCGGCATCGGCACTGACAGCGCAGTGGCTGACACCTTGTTCGCTACTGCTAAAGCCTGGGGCAAAACCCCTGTACATGCGCGCTCGACCCCGGGCTTTATTGTCAACCGTGTTGCCCGCCCCTACTACGCCGAGGCACTGCGCTTGCTGCAAGAAGGCGCAGCGGATGTCGCGACCATTGACGCCGTAATGCGCGAGGCCGGTGGGTTTCGGATGGGGCCATTTGAGTTGATGGATTTGATTGGGCATGACGTTAACTTCGCAGTCACCCGTTCGGTATGGACCGCATTTTTTAATGACACACGGTTCACGCCTTCGCTGATTCAACAAGAGCTATTGGAAGGTGGCTTCCTCGGCCGAAAAAGCGGGCGCGGATTTTATGATTACCGAGAGGGCGCGGCAAAGCTGCTGGCAGCGACTGAAGCCCCCCGCTCTTTAAATGCTACTGTTACCTTGCACGGCAATAGTGAGGCTGCGATAGCCTTTGCTACACGACTCTCAAACGCGAACATCGCACTGACATCTGGCGCCACCACATCGGATGGACGTATCACCACGGTCGGTGATGCGGTGATCTTTGTGACGGATGGCCGCAGCGCGACACAACGCGCTGCTCAGTCAAACATCGCGAACACTGTCGTGATTGACCTTGCGCTGGATTACCGCAGCGCCACACGTATCGCAATCAGCTGCGCACAGCAATGTGCTCCCGCTGCTCGCGACAACGCGATCGCAATGCTGCAGGCGGCAGGCTTACAGGTCTCGTTGATTAAAGATATTCCCGGACTCGCCGTGATGCGCACAGTCGCCATGCTGGCTAATGAAGCTTCGGATGCGGTCAACCAAGGCGTTTGCTCGGCAGCGGATGTCGATGCGGCGATGCGGCTCGGCGTGAATTACCCGCGCGGGCCATTGGCATGGGCTGAGCAGATTGGCGTTGCGACGGTTCGTGATGTGCTGCTCAATCTGGCGAGTAGTTATGGTGAAGACCGTTACCGAGTCTCGCCGCGCATTCAACAAGCCTGCTACGCCGGAGGGAGTCTGCATGACTGATACCAAGCTGACGAACACCCATGTGACCGACGCCAGTGCAGCGTTACCGACCGATCCGCAGGCACTGGCCAGCGCCACTGCGCATGCAATGTGGCAGCGTGACCGTACGGCGCAAGCGCTGGCAATGCATATTGAGCATGTGGCACCGGGACATGCCACGCTTAGTATGCCGGTGCGTAGCGATATGGTGAATGGTCATCACATCTGCCACGGCGGCATGATTTTTACGCTGGCAGATACCGCGTTTGCCTACGCCTGCAATAGCTACAACCAAACAACGGTGGCATCAGCGTGCCATGTGGATTTCATTGCACCGGCCAAGGAAGGTGAAGTACTGCACGCTGAGGCGACTGAACGTTCGGCCAGTGGCCGCACCGGTGTGTATGACGTGACGGTACGTACCGCCGAAGGCAAATTGATTGCGCTGTTTCGGGGCAAGAGCCATCGCATTGGTGGTGAAGTCATTGGCGGGCCGCAAGGCGGCTGAGGCACCTCTTGATCGTACGGAGACCCTGTGATGCCAGCAACAGCCCACTCCCCTAACGAGCTTGAACCGATCGAGCGCGCCAGCCGCGACGAGATCGCGGCCTTGCAGCTGCAACGCCTGCAGTGGACGTTACGTCACACCTACGACAACGTGAATCCGTTTCGCGACAAATGCATCGCAGTAGGTGTACACCCTGATGACATGAAAACCTTGTCAGACTTGGCGAAGTTTCCGTTCATGACCAAAACCGATCTGCGTGATCACTACCCTTTCGGTTTGTTTGCGGTTCCGCGTGAGCAGCTCGCGCGTTTGCATGCCTCATCCGGCACTACTGGCAAACCCGTGGTGGCGGGCTACACCCAACAAGATCTGGCGAACTGGGCGCAGGTGGTAGCACGCTCCTTACGCGCTGCCGGTGTGCGGGCTGGCGATATGGTGCATAACGCATATGGCTACGGCATGTTTACCGGCGGCTTGGGTGCGCATTACGGTATTGAGCAGGCGGGTTGTTGTGTGGTGCCGATGTCGGGCGGGCAAACCGAGAAACAGGTGCAGCAGATTATTGACTTCAGGCCTGACTGCATCATGGTCACACCATCGTATGCGCTGGTGATTGCCGAAGAATTCGAACGACTCGGTATCGCTGCTGAAGATATTTCACTACGGGTGGGTATCTTTGGTGCCGAGCCTTGGGGCGAAGGTATGCGCGCCGAGATCGAGCGTCGCCTCGGCATAGATGCGGTGGATATTTACGGGCTGACTGAGGTAATCGGCCCCGGTGTAGCGAGTGAATGCGTTGAAACCAAAGACGGCCCGGTGATTTGGGAAGACCACTTCTACCCCGAGATTATCGACCCCGTAACTGGTGAGGTACTCGAAGACGGTCAAGAAGGCGAATTGGTGTTCACCTCGCTCACCAAAGAAGCGTTTCCAGTAATTCGTTTTCGTACGCGTGATTTAACGAAACTGTTGCCACCCACTGCGCGTTCATTCCGGCGCATTGGCAAGATCACCGGGCGCTCGGATGACATGCTCATCATCCGCGGTGTCAATGTATTCCCGACGCAGATTGAAGAACAAATCCTGCACGACACGCGTTTAGGCGGCACCTACCAGCTCGTACTTACGCGCGAAGGGCCGCTGGATAACCTGGAAGTCCGTTGCGAGTTGCAGCGCCATGCGGGTGTGCTGAATACCAGCGAACGCGATGCGGTAGCGCAAGCACTCGCGCAGCGCATCAAGACCCGCGTTGGCATTAGCGCCGCAGTCACGCTACTCGATGTGGATACCATTCCACGCACCCTGATCGGCAAGGCCAAGCGCGTGATTGACGAGCGCAAGATTCAATAAACAGGAGGCTGTATGTACACACAATCCTTCAGCGTCAGTGACGGCCCAGCTAAGAGCGCAGGGCCGAAGGCAGTACCTGTCCTGAGCAACGAAGACGCAGAAAAAATCGCGGCCTTTGAGCAAAAGATTGCGGATGACGGCCGTATCGAACCGCAAGACTGGATGCCTGAGGCTTACCGTAAAACGCTGGTGCGGCAAATTAGCCAGCACGCGCACAGCGAAATCGTGGGCATGCTGCCCGAGGGGAATTGGATCTCACGTGCGCCGAGCTTAAAGCGCAAAGCGATATTGATCGCTAAAGTGCAAGACGAAGGTGGGCATGGTTTGTATTTGTACTCGGCCGCTGAAACACTGGGCGTATCGCGCGACAAAATGCTCCATGACCTCCATACTGGCCGTGCGAAGTACAGCTCTATCTTTAACTACCCCACCCTAACCTGGGCGGATGTGGGTGTGATCGGCTGGCTGGTGGATGGCGCTGCGATCATGAACCAGATTCCACTCTGCCGTTGCTCGTATGGCCCCTATGCACGCGCCATGATTCGGGTGTGCAAGGAAGAATCGTTCCATCAACGTCAGGGCTATGAATCTTTGCTAGTGATGATGCGCGGCACTGAAGAGCAGCGCGCGATGGTGCAGGATGCGGTGAATCGTTGGTGGTGGAAGTGTCTGGCGATGTTTGGCCCACCGGATGCCGATAGCCCGAACAGTGCGATTGGCATGCGCTATGGGATTAAGCGCTTCTCGAATGATGATCTGCGCCAGAAATTTGTCGATGCTACCGTGCCACAAGCGCAGATACTCGGCGTCACCCTGCCCGACCCGGATCTGAAGTGGAATGAAGCGCGCGGTCATCATGACTACGGCGCGATTGATTGGGACGAGTTCTGGCGTACTGTGAATGGTGATGGCCCCTGCAACAAAGAACGCCTCGCCACTCGCGTCAAAGCAGATCGCGACGGGCAGTGGGTGCGCGATGCCGCACTGGCGCATGCGCGTAAGCGGGCTGCGCGTGAGGCGAAGGAAGCCGCATGAGCAGCGCGCTGAAAGAATGGCCGTTGTGGGAAGTGTTCGTGCGCTCGAAACAAGGTTTGGAGCATAAGCACTGCGGTAGCTTGCATGCGACCGATGCTTCTCAAGCACTGCAAATGGCACGTGATGTATACACGCGTCGGCAAGAAGGCGTGAGTATTTGGGTAGTGCGCTCGGCAGATATCATCGCCAGCAACCCTGATGATAAAGGCGAGTTGTTTGACCCGGCGGCCGACAAAATCTATCGCCACCCTACCTTTTACGATATCCCCGATGATGTCGGGCACATGTGATGTCAGCGGCGCTCGACTACACACTCCATCTGGCCGATAACGCGCTGGTGCTTGGGCAGCGTAATGCGGAGTGGACCGGACACGGTCCGATTCTGGAAGAAGACATCGCCATGTCAAACATAACGCTCGACCTGATTGGTCAGGCGCGGCTGCTGTACCAACACGCAGCGCAGCTGCACGGCGGTGATGCGACGGAAGATACGCTCGCTTATCTGCGTGACGGTGCTGAGTTTCGGAATTACACCCTGCTTGAGCTGCCGCATCACGGCCCGCTGGTGGGCTATGCGCAAGGTGAGTTGGATTTTGCGACGACGATAGTGCGCAATTTTTTGTATAGCGTGCTGATGGCACTGTTGTGGCAGGCGTTGCAAAAATCGAGCGACAGCACCTTGGCCGCCATCGCAGAAAAATCCGGCAAAGAAGCGCGTTACCACTTACAGCACAGCCGCGA
The DNA here is from genome assembly GCA_027485535.1 of Oxalobacteraceae bacterium. Classification (GTDB taxonomy): domain Bacteria; phylum Pseudomonadota; class Gammaproteobacteria; order Burkholderiales; family Burkholderiaceae_D; genus Pernthalerella. The sequence goes on from JAIXQV010000031.1 coordinate 11,633, forward strand.
TTGGTTGGTAAAACTGGGTGATGGTACGGAGGAATCGCATCAGCGCGTACAGGCAGCGCTTGATCATTTATTCCCTTACACGCAAGAGTTTTGGA
>JAIXQV010000206.1 GCA_027485535.1 Oxalobacteraceae bacterium
AAAGCCTCGCGGCCCGGTGGGCGACGCAGCAGCAGCGATACCTGACGATAAGCAACCGCTTGCTTCGACAAATCGTCATAAATGATCAGTGCATCTTGACCACGATCGCGGAAGTACTCACCCATGGCACAGCCGGAGTAGGCTGAGACATATTGCATAGCAGCCGACTCGGAGGCCGAAGCTGCGACCACGATGGTGTAGTCCAGCGCGCCATGCTCATCGAGTGCGCGCACAACGTTTTTGATCGACGATGCTTTTTGACCGATCGCCACGTAGATACACGTGCAGTCCTGACCCTTCTGGTTGATGATGGTATCGATCGCGACAGCGGTCTTGCCAGTCTGGCGATCGCCAATGATCAGCTCGCGCTGACCACGGCCAATCGGCACCATGGAATCAATCGCTTTCAAACCGGTTTGCAGCGGCTGTGACACTGACTGACGCGCAATAACACCGGGGGCGATTTTTTCGATTGGCGCAGTGAGCTTAGTGTTGATCGGACCCTTGCCATCGATAGGCTGGCCAAGTGCATTGACCACGCGACCACGCAGCTCAGGGCCAATCGGCACCTCGAGAATGCGTCCCGTGCATTTGACGGTATCGCCCTCGGAAATATGCTCGTAGCCACCGAGAATCACCGCGCCGACGGAATCGCGCTCGAGGTTGAGCGCTAGGCCGAAAGTATTGCCCGGGAACTCAAGCATTTCGCCTTGCATCGCATCGGACAGGCCGTGAATGCGGCAAATACCATCGGTGACCGAGATGACCGTACCTTGGTTGCGGACTTCTGCACCAGCGCCCAAGCCCTGGATTCGGCTTTTGATCAGCTCGCTGATTTCGGACGGGTTGACTTGCATGTTAACTCCTGATTGATGGAGACCGCTGTTGCGTCAGTCTCGCCATTTCGTGAAATTTTATGTCGACGTTCAAGCCACCAGCGCGGTGTGCATTCGCTCCAGACGCGCGCTCACAGAGTGATCAAGCACCTCATCGCCAACCGTCACGCGGACGCCGCCGATAAGCTGCGGGTCGACGGAAACTGTCGGGTTCAGCTTTCTGCCAAACTTTTTTTCCAGGACAGTCATCAGCGAAGACAGTTGTGCATCGCTGATGGGAAACGCTGTGACCAACTCGGCGTCCGCCGTCTGCTCATGCGCGTTCTTCAGTTCGTGGAAGTGATGTTCAATTGAGGGCAGTAAGGAGAGTCGGCCGTTTTCTACCAACATCTCGACCAACTTTTTTACCTCTGCGCTGACATCCAGCTTCGATGCATCCAAAAAGGTCTTGACCACGACGTCGCGTGGCACGCGCGGGTCTCGCGACATGGCCCCAACTTCGGGGACCGCCGCGACGTGAGCCATCACCGACAGGGTCTCCGCCCATGCGCTCATGTTTGATGAACGCGCGATGCGAAACAGCGCTTCGGCGTATGGACGGGCGATGGTTGCGAGTTCCGCCATGGTTATAGCTCGGCTTTTAGTTGTTCGAGCAAGTCGGCATGCGCGGTGGCGTCGACCTCACGCCGCAAAATCTGCTCCGCACCCTTGACGGCGAGCGATGCAACATCGTTGCGAAGCGCATCCCGCAGACGGGTTGCCTCAGCGGCAGCGTCATGCCTTGCGGCCTCGATGATGCCAGCGGCTTCCTCGGCAGCGTGACGTTTCGCTTCCTCGATAATTTCAGCCGCACGACGTTCTGCATCAACGATGCGCCGACTACCCTCTTCGTGGACTTGCTGCAGTTCCACTTGGACGCGCTTCTCGGCGACCGCCAACTCATGCTTGCCGCGTTCTGCTGCGGCCAAGCCTTCCGATATTTTGTTGGCACGCTCGTCGAGTGCCTTCATCAGCGGTGGCCACACATATTTCATGGTGAACAGCGCCAAAATGAAGAATACAACGAGCTGCGCAAACAGCGTTGCGTTCAGGTTCACGTGATCTTCTCTCTAACGGTAGCGACAGGGAAGGCGCATGTGCGCCCTCCAAGCGTCTTGAGCCGATGGGCTTGAATCAGCCCGCAAACGGGTTAGCGAAGGTAAACATCATCGCCAAGCCAACGCCAATCAGGAACGCCGCGTCGATCAGACCGGCCAACAGGAACATGTTGGTCTGCAGGGTATTGATCAGCTCAGGCTGACGAGCAGCGGCTTCGATGAACTTGCCACCCATGATGCCGATACCGATACATGCGCCAAGCGCGCCCAAGCCAATGATCAGACCGCAAGCTAGGGCAACCAGAGCGACGTTACTCATAAAGACTCCTTTTGATTGTCAATGTTAAAAGGTGAATGAAGCAAATAGACCGATCAGTGTCCTTGATGCGCCTGCCCGACATAGACGAGCGTGAGCATCATGAAAATGAACGCCTGAAGAACAACAATAAGAATGTGGAATATGGCCCAAATGGATCCAGCCACAATATGCAGGCCGAAGCCCCACCAAGTAGCCGTTGAACCCAGCAACGCGATCAACAGGAAGACCAACTCACCTGCGTACATGTTGCCGAACAGTCGCATCCCGAGTGAAACGGTCTTGGCGACGAACTCGATCAGGTTCAAACCAAAGTTGGCCAGCCACAGCGCTGGGTGCGAGCCGAACGGGGCGCAGAATAATTCGTGCAGAAAACCGCCGAGGCCTTTGATCTTCACGTTGTAGTACAACATCAGCAATAAGACTGCGGTTGCCATACCGAGCGTACCGTTCAAATCAGCAGTTGGCACCACACGGAAATGTGGCTCCATGTCGAACAGTCGGAAAAATGCTGCGAACAGATCGACTGGAAGAAAGTCGAGCGAGTTCATCAACAGCACCCATACAAACACGGTCAGAGCGAGCGGCGCGATGAAGGTTCTGTCGCCGTGAACAATATTCTTAGACTGATCGTTGACCAACTCGAAGATCATCTCAACCAGTGCCTGGAATCGGCCTGGGACACCAGAAGTGGCGCGGCGCGCAGCAACAACCATCAAAGTTAATCCGACGATACCCATCAGCACCGACCAAAAAACCGTGTCGATGTTCAGAATCGAGAAATCGATAATGGATTCTTGATGGCTCGTCGACAAGTGGCCGAGGTGATGCAGGATGTACTCGGTCGATGTCGGTGCGTGGTTGACGCCCTCTGTGATCATGTCCTTACTCATTTCAGTGTCTGAACAACATAACCGCGTAACTCTTCAACGCGACGATAAACGCCAAGAGCATCGCCAGCCAATTTAAATCCTGATACCAGAACGCCACCGCTGCAAGCAACGCCACGGTCAGCGTGATTTTTGCAAACTCGCCGAAGAAAAAAATCGGTGCTGCCATTGAGTCGAGTTTCTTTGTGCGGTGCTGCAAGTACATTGCGAATAGGCCGTTGGGCACTACGCAGCAGAGTCCGCCAAGCATTGCTGAACCAAATGCGTTTACCCCACCCCAGAGGCCCGCCAGCAGCGCGGCCGCAGTAGTGGCGGTGATCTGTATCGCGATCAAGCGCAGCATAATGGACGGTCTTGAGAGGAAATCGCGCTCACGCCCTGCGAAACAAGCGCATGCCGCATCGACCCCGCAACCAAAGCCCACGATTATATGGGGGATCGAAGATGCGCGTCAAACTCAGTCCCGGTCTTTCATCAGGAAATTCCCTAGTGCGCTGCCGAAAATCCTAATCTCAAGTTGCCAGGTTTCTTTTTTACTAATCGCTTGCCCCAGAAGTCGATGTCGACGTCACGCCGGTTCGGCGCCCAGGCGCTTGGTGATTCCGTCCAATTGGTCCAAACCACCGAAGGCAATGACTACTTCGCCGGCATTTCGTGTATTGATCTTGATACTTACCGAAGTGGCAAGTGCATCGGATAGGGCCTCTTCTAGCCTGAGCAAATCTCGGGACTTCTCCGCTTTTGAGGCTGTCTTGCTGCCCTTTTGACCAAGGCTGGCGCGGGTAGCAAGTTTCTCCGCATCCCTGACGGAGAGTTTCTTCGCTACAACCTCATTCGCGAGTGCGATCTGAGTCGCGGCATCCACCGCCAGCAAGGCCCGCGCGTGGCCCATATCCAGATCGCCGGCCATCAACATGCTCTGGACGGGCTTGGCGAGGTTAAGCAGCCTTAATAGATTGGACACTGCGCTGCGAGAGCGTCCGACAGCTTCGGCCGCTTGCTCATGGGTAAATTTGAACTCTTCGATCAGCCGTTGCACACCCTTGGCCTCTTCCATCGGATTGAGGTCCTCGCGCTGCATGTTTTCAATCAGCGCCATGGCGGCGGCGGCCTGATCATCCACCTCGCGCACCAGGACCGGCACCTCGTTTAGCCCGGCCAACTTGGCTGCCCGAAAGCGGCGCTCGCCAGCGATAATCTCGTGCGTCACGCCGCCGTTAGCGCCATCAATCGGGCGTACCAAAATCGCTTGCAGGACGCCTTGGGATCGGATCGAATCAGCGAGTTCGCGCAGAGCAGCGTCGTCCATTTTTATCCTCGGCTGATACTTTCCTGCTTGCAGCGCGCTGATCGGCAAGGCCGCTGTGGCATTGGTTTTGTTGCTTTCATCTTCCGTGAAGCTTGCCGAGCCGCCGAGTAATGCGTCGAGGCCACGGCCCAGACCTTTTGGTTTCTTTGTGATCATGATGACTGGTGTGTCTTGTGTGCGGGATCTACCGAATCAGGCGTCTTGCGATAACGATTCGTGCGTAGTTTTACAGCGCTGCGATTCGGTCGACCAGCTCCTTGCCAAAACTGGTGTACGCCTGTGCGCCTTTGGAAGCGGGATCAAAAATCACCCCTGGTATGCCATACGATGGCGCCTCGGCCAGTCGTACATTGCGCGGAATAATGGTCTTGAAAACCTTCTCACCGAAATGTTTTTCCAGTTGAATGGAGACTTGCTGCGACAACATCATGCGTGGGTCAAACATCACGCGCAGCAAGCCAATGACCTTCAAATCGGGGTTCATTTTTGCGTGCACGATTTTGATGGTGTTAACCAGATCGGACAGACCTTCGAGTGCGTAGTACTCGCACTGCATCGGGATGATCACACCGTGCGCAGCACACAGCCCATTCAGCGTGAGCATGGAGAGCGCGGGCGGGCAATCAATCAGCACAAAATCGTAGTCGCCCTGCACCTCTGCCAACGCATGTCGCAGGCGTAGTTCGCGCTGCTCGAGGTCGATCATTTCAACTTCTGCACCCGCTAAATCGCGGTTCGCTGGCAACACCTCGAAGTTGCCACTTTCCGAGGTTTGGAGCGCACTCTTCACGTCGGTCATGCCGAGCAATACTTGATAAACGGAGCTCTCGAGTTTCGCTTTATCAACGCCCGCACCCATAGTGGCATTGCCTTGTGGATCAAGGTCTACCAACAGCACGCGCTTTTTCAGCACGGCGAGGCCAGCGGCAAGGTTAACGGCAGTGGTGGTTTTGCCCACGCCACCCTTTTGGTTGGCAATGCAGAAAATTTTTGCCATGGCAGTCGCTTTGGAATTAGTTACGGGTTTCATGCGTGCGCATTAGAGTGATTAAGTAACGCTCGCCTGATATCGCGGGCACGATGAGTTTTTCTGTTGATTCCATTCGCCACGCTGTTGGCAGCGTCGTCAGCTCGGATTCGAAGGCAGGACCTTTCATGGCGATCATCTTCCCGCCGGCGCTCAGTAAATGACCGGACAAGTTCACGAAATCGCTCAGTGCAGCAAACGCTCTTGAGGTGATCACGTCGAATAACTGCTCGGTCGCTAGTTGCTCTACGCGCCCGGTGTGGACTGTCAGATTGCTGAGCTGTAGCTCCGCTTTTGCTTGCGTCAGAAACGCGGTTTTCTTGTGTACGGTGTCGATCAATTCGACGCGCATCTCGGGCGCGGACCATGCGGCCCAAATCGCAATAATCACGCCGGGCAAGCCACCGCCCGAACCGACATCCAGAACGCGTTTGGCATCCACAAAGGCATGCAATGCGGCTAAGCAGTCGAACAAGTGATGCGTCACCATTTGCTGTGTATCTCGCACCGCTGTCAGGTTGTACACACCGTTCCACTTCTGCAGTAAGGCGAGGTAATCGAGCAATTGTTCCTGGCATGCATCGGGTAAATTCAAGCCGAGTTGTTGCACACCGGCGCTGAGTTGTTCTCGCAAATCCTGTCGATCGATGGTCATTCACGCCGCGCTCTTGCCAGGCTCGGCGATGTCGGCGGTTGTAAAGCCGCGTTTTTTCAGATGGATTAACAGCAGCGAGATCGCAGCGGGTGTTACGCCCGCAATGCGCGATGCTTGGCCCAATGTTTCCGGTCTAAACTGGTTGAGCTTTTGTCTCACCTCGAATGACAAGGCTTGCACCGACCGATAATCGATTTCAGCCGGCAACTTTAGATGCTCGTAGCGCTCATGACGTTCGACTTCTTTGGCTTGTCGGTCGATATAGCCGGCATATTTCACCTGTATCTCTACTTGTGCCGCTATGTCACTCGCCACACTTGGGTCGTCAAATCGGCGGCCGTCGATCGCCGTCATGGACATCAGCTGCGCGTAGCCGAGATTGGGTCGGCGCAGCAAGTCAGTAAGCGCATACTCTCGTTCTAAGGCCTTTCCCACAACGCGCTCAGCCTCTTCCGCAGCGATAATGCGGGGGCTCACCCAGGTCGACCTCAGCCGCTCCAACTCGCGTGCGATGGCTTCCTGGCGTTGTTCAAACGCAGCCCATTGAGCGTCACTGACACAACCAATCTCGCGCCCAATCTGGGTTAAACGCAAATCGGCATTATCTTCGCGCAGACTGAGTCGATACTCCGCACGGCTGGTGAACATTCGGTACGGCTCCTGCACGCCTTGCGTCACCAGATCATCGACCAGCACACCCAGATAGGCTTGGTCGCGCCCCGGCGTCCAAGCAGCGTCGCCCCGGGCGGACAGCGCCGCATTGATGCCTGCCAATAAACCCTGCGCTGCGGCTTCCTCGTAGCCCGTGGTGCCGTTGATCTGTCCGGCGAAAAACAATCCGCCGATCGCTTTGGTTTCAAGCGAGGCACGTAGTGCGCGCGGGTCGAAGTAATCGTATTCGATGGCGTAGCCCGGGCGGAGGATATGCGCCCGCTCTAGGCCGGCAATCGACCGCACCAGCTCGAGCTGAGCGTCAAACGGCAAGCTGGTGGAGATGCCGTTGGGATAAAACTCATTGGTTGTCAGCCCCTCTGGCTCCAGAAAAATCTGGTGCGAGGACTTGTCGGCAAAACGGTGGATTTTGTCTTCGATCGAGGGGCAATAGCGCGGTCCGACGCCCTCGATAACACCGGTAAACATCGGGCTCCGGTCAAGCGAGCCGCGAATAATGTCGTGTGTCCGGGCATTGGTGTGCGTGATCCAGCAAGGCACTTGGGCTGGATGCATGGTGACCGACCCCATCGACGAGAAGACTGGAATCGGGTCAGTGTCGCCGCCCTGCTCCGCCATCACGGAGAAATCGATCGTGCGGCCGTCAATACGTGGCGGCGTACCTGTTTTCAAGCGCCCCTGTGGCAGCTTCAGCTCTCTCAGGCGAGCTGCCAACGACGTCGCTGGGGCGTCCCCGGCCCGACCGCCGGCATGATGGCTCAGGCCCACATGTATTTTTCCGTCCAAAAACGTCCCAGCCGTCAGCACTACCGAGCGGCCATGAAACCGGATGCCGACTTGGGTTTGCACCCCAACAACCCGATCACCCTGGAGAACAAGGTCGTCGACCGATTGCTGGAAAAGCCAGAGGTTTTCTTGGTTCTCAAGCCGGCGGCGTATCGCCGCACGGTATAAAACCCGATCTGCCTGGGCGCGGGTCGCCCGCACCGCGGGCCCCTTGGAAGAATTCAAGATTCGAAACTGGATGCCGGCTTCATCGGTTGCTATGGCCATGGCGCCACCCAGCGCATCAACTTCCTTGACCAGATGCCCTTTACCGATGCCGCCAATCGAGGGATTACAAGACATTTGCCCCAGCGTCTCGATGTTCTGAGTCAACAGCAGGGTTTTCTGGCCCATGCGCGCAGCGACCAAGGCCGCCTCGGTGCCCGCATGGCCACCGCCCACGACAATAACGTCAAATTCCGCTGGAAAGTCCATGTAAGGCGGCGCCACCCCTGACAAACAGAGGCTGGATTATACGGGGATTTGTCGTCAAAACTAACCAACCAGCGCCCCAGCAAAGCCAGGTCTGCGCTGTTCCACGTGGAACAATGATTTGTTTCCCGAGTCGAGGCCGTTGATTCGACAGGAGTTGTTTCACGTGAAACACGCGCGGGGTCACCGCACAAATGCATCCCACGCGGTTTTGGCGATCAATGCGACCACCGCCAGCAAAAACACTTTCCTGACGAAAGTCGCCCCCTCCTTTATAGCCAGCCGCGCGCCAAGCCATGCGCCGGCCATGTTTGACAGCGCCATCACCACGGCTATCGCCCACAATGGTTCTGCGTTAGGGACAAACCAGACGAGCGCGGCTAGGTTGCAAGCTACGTTGATGATCTTTGCCGACGCCGAGGCCCGCAAGAAGTCTTGGCCGAAAAATCTCACCAGTAGGAAGACAAGAAAGCTTCCGGTGCCAGGGCCAAAAAACCCGTCATAGAAGCCCATCACCGCACCCAGCAACAAGGCCGCCGCCGTTTTATTCTGGCCACTTACGCCCTCGCCTGCCTCTACGCCAAAGTCCTTATGCCTGAAGACATG
>JAIXQV010000090.1 GCA_027485535.1 Oxalobacteraceae bacterium
CTGACACTGGCCTTCCTGGGCAATCAGCCGATCGACAAGCTACCTGCATTGGCCGATGTATTGGCGCAGCTACCGCCGCAGGGTTTTGTGATCGAGCTTGATCGATACGGTTACTTCAAGCAGCAGAAAATCGCCTGGATCGGCCCGACCGAGGTACCGCTAGCGCTACTGGCCTTGAGGAGGGCTTTACTGATGGGCTTGTCGACAATAACGCCGCGATTAAAGGCTGAGCCGCGCTTTGTTCCCCACGTGACATTGGCGCGCGATGCTGAAGCCCCAGCTCAACAATTTGCGAAACGAATCAGCTGGCCGGCAAAAAGAGTCGTGCTGGTGCAATCCCTGCCAACTCGGCAAGGCGTGATTTACTCCTTGGTGGCAGAGCGATTACTCGATGGCGCAGCAGAAGCAGTAGAAGCAGCAGCACCGGTAGTGCCGGCAAGTTGATTCAGCACATGCGCAGCAGCGATAAAGCCGAAGCTGGCAGTCACCACCACCGCTGATCCATAGCCCGCGCAATGAAGACCGGTCAGACCCGCGTTTTCATCCACAGCAGACCCGGTGTCATCCTGATCGGGCAAGGACAACTCCGGAAAGCGCAATGGCTCGGTCGAGTAGACCGCATCAATCCCGAACTTGTGTTTGCGACCACGCGGAAAGCCGTGTCGAATACGCAAATTCTTGCGCACGCGTGCAAGCAAGGGTTCTTGCTCGGTGCGCGATAAATCGCAGACTTCGATACGAGTCGGGTCGATTTGTCCACCGGCACTACCTATGGTCACTAAGGGAATTCGCTGCTCACGGCAATGCACGATGAGTGCTGTCTTGGCGCGCGCATCATCGATGGCGTCAATCACGAAATCAAAATGACCAGGCACAATCAACTGCGCCACATTCTCGGCACTGATAAATTCTTCAATACCATCCACCTGACACAGCGGATTAATTTGCGCGATACGCTCAGCCAGCGCCACAACCTTCGCCTTACCCAAGTTATCGGTTAGGGCATGGAGTTGGCGATTGACATTAGATTCAGCAAGATGGTCCAGATCGATCATGGTAATGCGACCAATTGCACTGCGCGCCAGCGCCTCTACTGCCCAGCAACCAACGCCGCCGACACCGATCACACACACATGCGCGGTACGGAATCGCGCCAACCCCGCCGCCCCGTACAGGCGAGCGACACCTGCAAAGCGACGATCTACATCCACCTCACTATCGTGATGATTGGGATTGTCGGGATGATTGGGATCTTCCGGATTGTCCGGAAGCTTTGGCAGGGAAGAGGCGGCAGACATCACCGCATTCTAACGGACAGGATTCAGGTTCGACGTACACTGTGAGCTGCGCACCCTGACTGATCGGCTGTTGACCCTCGTGCCCCGCCCCTCCCCGCTGCTTGCCTTGATTGGCGTCGCTGTCTGTGCCCATGTCGCGCTGGCGGCAGCGCGCGTCACCACCTCGCTCTATGCGCTGTCGCTGCACGCCTCCGAGTTCACGGTCGGAACATTAATCGCCCTGTTCGCGGTGTTTCCCATGCTGTTGGCTGTGGGTATGGGGCGAATCATCGACCGCATCGGTGTCTATCGTCCGCTACGCTTCGGCGCCCTGATCGGCTCTGCGGGCGTGTTAGTGGCCGCGGCCACGCAATCGATCGCCGGGCTTTATGTCGCGGCGGTACTGATCGGCACCGGGTTCATGGCTATTTTCATAGCGACTCAGTATGCAGTCGGTACGCTGCTTGAGGGGGAAGAAAAAACCGCTGGCTTCTCGCAACTGGCGGTCGGTTTTTCAGTATCGGCATTCATCGGCCCGATGATGGCAGGCTTCACCATCGACCATGCGGGTCATGCCGTCGCATTTTTGATATGTAGCGTCTTCACGCTACTCGCTTTTGCAATCGCCTCCAGCTCGACCCTAAAAAATCTACCAGTCCATCAGAGTACGCATCCGCGCGTCCGTAGCAGCGCACTGCAGTTGCTCAGCCATCGCGAGCTGCGCGGCCTGTACTTTGTTGGCATCATCCTCGCTGCAGCGTGGGATTTGTTTACTTTTATAGTGCCGGTACGTGGTACGCAACTAGGTTTCTCTGCATCGACGATCGGATTGATTTTGGCCAGCTTCTCGGTCGCCACTTTCACCGTACGTATCGCGATGCCGCTCTTCTTTCGCAGGCATCATGAGTGGCGGATATTGAGCATCACACTCTCCGCTGCCGCGCTGTGCTACCTGCTGCTACCCTTCGCCCAGCAAGCACTGACGATGGCGGCAGCGGCATTCGCGCTTGGACTGGCACTCGGCAGTGGTCAGCCAAATGTACTAGCATTGCTCCATAACGCAGCACCAGCGGGCCGTGGCGCAGAGGCGATTGCAATCCGTGCCAGCCTGGGGAATTTGTCTTCTGTTTCGCTACCACTGGCCTACGGCGCCATGGGCGCTGTGCTGGGACCATTTGCCGTATTCTGGGGGCTGGGCGCATTGATTACTTTCGCGATACCTGTTGCCGCTCGTCGTGCACGGCTTGCTTCTGCTAATCGCTAAATCGCAGCATGAATCTTTCCATTGCAATGTAATAACAAACGACCATGACACTATCTATTGCCGATCTTCGCCGTGATTACAGCCAGGCCACACTCTCTGAACAAGAGGTCGATGGCGACCCGATTAAGCAGTTCGCAAAATGGTTCCAGCAGGCCGTCGAGACGCAAGTCCCTGAGCCAAACGCTATGGGGCTAGCGACGGTCGATAGCAGTGGGCGGCCATCGCTGCGCATCGTGCTGCTCAAAGACTTCGATGAACGCGGCTTTACGTTCTATACCAACTATCAAAGCCGCAAGGGCGAACAGCTCCTGCAAAATCCGCATGCAGCATTAAGTTTTCACTGGCACGACCTCGAGCGACAGATTCGTATTGAAGGCACAGTCGAGCGCGTCGCAACGGAAGAAAGCGACGCTTACTTTGGAATTCGTCCGCTGAAGAGTCGTATCGGCGCGATTGCCTCTGCACAGAGCCGACCAATCGCCAGCCGTGAGCAGCTCGAGCAGCAATTTGTAGAAGCAGAAGCAAACTTTGGTGAACAGCCGCCACGCCCCCCGCACTGGGGCGGCTACCGTCTGAATCCGAGCTGGATAGAATTTTGGCAGGGACGGCGCTCGCGCTTGCATGATCGAATCGCTTACCAGCGAGAGCTTGACGGGCATTGGTCACGAGTCCGACTACAACCCTGATGACTACTCTTGAAAAGCGCCTCTCTGAAAAGCGCAAGTCGCCACCAATAACGCTAGCGATCTAAAGTACCCAACAAAATGACGATTGCTCAGCGATATTCGTGCTGGCTAAACTAAGCGTCACCAACAACACCAGCGGCATTTTGTTCAAGTCTTTTAGATAAACATCAATGCACTGATCCTGAGCAGAAAGCACAGTCCAACGCGGGAGGTGGGCTATGTTTTGGGAGAAGAAGCTCGATCGCTGGATCAGTCGTGTGCGTACCCAACTTGGGGTACCGCTGCGCCTTAAGCTCTGGAATGGTCATCAGCTCGATCTGGGTGGCAGCCATCCGGAGGTAACGATTCGAGTACCCAAGCCCTCCGCGCTGGCTTACCTGCTACAGCCCTCACTCGAGTCGCTCGGTAGCGCGTACGTTGAGGGCAAGCTTGAGGTTGAGGGTCGGCTACGCGCCATTATTCAAATCGCCAACCAGCTGGCTGAACTCAGCCAACGTCAGCGATCGCGTCTTGGACGACTGTTCAAAGCGCGGTCGCATAGCAAATCGCAAGATGCCCGCGCAATCGCTTATCACTACGACGTATCCAATGCGTTTTATCAGACATTTCTCGATCGTGAGATGGTGTACTCGTGCGCCTACTTCGAGCAAGGAAATGAGGATTTAGCGACCGCACAGCAAAAAAAGATCGACCATATCTTGAATAAGATCGCGCTTCAGCCAGGCCAGCGGCTGCTTGATATTGGCTGCGGCTGGGGCGCGTTGGTCATTCGCGCTGCACAGCGCTATGGTGCCAACTGCGTCGGCATCACGCTCTCCGCACAACAACGGGCATGGGCAAGTGAGCGTATAAAAATGCTGGGATTAGAGAATCAAGTCAGCATACAGCTACTCGACTATCGCGATGTGTATGGACAGTATGACCGGATTACCAGTGTCGGTATGTTCGAACACGTTGGCATAAAAAATCTCCCGCTGTACTTCACCAAACTAAGCCAGCTACTCGCTGATGATGGTCTGATCATGAACCATGGCATCTGCACCACCAACACTGATCACCGTACAGCACGCTATGGTGCTGGCGAGTTCATTGCACAGTATGTATTCCCGCACGGCGAGTTACCTCATGTTGGCACCGTATTGCTCGCGATGCAGGACGGCGGGCTTGAAACGATGGATGTAGAAAACCTACGCCGACACTATGCCCGTACCTGTACACATTGGGTGGATAACTTCGAAAGAAATGACGAGCTGATTCGCAGCTTAGTCGATGACAAGACCTACCGTATCTGGCGCGTGTATCTCGCTGGCTGCGCGCATGCGTTCGAGCACGACTGGGTCTCACTGTATCAAGTAGTGTGCGGAAAGGCTGGCAGAGCGTCGAACTATCTGCCTTGGTCTCGCCAATACATGTACCAGTAAAAAACCAGTGGTCTTTTTATATGAAGCGGCTTTAGTCTTAAGCCGCCTCCGTCTTAAGCCGCTTTTATCTTAAGCCGATTTTTTTGAGCGGCTTTTGCTTTTCAGTGATTTTTATGATTACTGTCTTTTATCGCGAAAGTCTGTCACCAAATACTTTCTTGAACTTCACCACTTTGGGCTCAACTACAAACACGCAATAAGACTGCAGTGGATTATTGACGAAGTAGTTCTGGTGATAGGCCTCAGCCCGGTAAAACACCGGCGCCTCCGCTAGCTCGGTGACGATCGGGCCATCCCAGACATGCGCCATCTCAGCGATCACTTGCTTGGCTGTCGCCATCTGTTGCGCATCATGCGTGTAGATCACCGAACGGTACTGTGTGCCGACATCATTACCCTGACGGTTAGGCGTAGTCGGGTCGTGAATCGTGAAAAAAACCTCCAGGATGTCGCGGTAGCTAATCTGCGCAGGATCAAAATGAATACGCACCACCTCTGCGTGCCCGGTTGAGCCGCCGCATACTGCTTCGTAGCTTGGGTTCACTACATGGCCACCACTATAACCAGACTCGACCAGCGAGACACCGCGCATTTGTTGGTACACCGCTTCCAGACACCAGAAGCAACCACCGCCGACGGTTGCGATTTCTGTACTCATTTCACACTCCTAGGTTATTCCACGCTGAGACTTGAATGAATTTCGATTATTTGTCGCACAAACTAAAAAAGACTCGAGGAGCCCGTACCCGGCACCTTGTCAGTCGCAGAAAATTGCATCAACTGATGATCACGTAAACATGGTAATACGATATTGCGAAGCAAATCAGTTGTGAAGATATGCTGATCAATGAAACTCGTTCGCGGTGTCGCTGGCAGCGATGCACATAATTGATCAAGACTATTCAGCTGCCAATCATCAGCAGCGTCGCGAACGAATAAGCAAGGGCGTGACATAGGGTCGGCAAGCAGCACCGGAGCGTCATGCCTCCAGCTAGCTAATAGCGCTTCCAGGGCATAGGATGCCGAACCTGCCGTCGAACC
>JAIXQV010000188.1 GCA_027485535.1 Oxalobacteraceae bacterium
AAACGTTGCCGCATATTTTTGATAAGCCACTTGGCTTCCTGCAGTTGTGACGATAGCGAGCCTTCACCTTTGCTCTGCTTCAGGATATTCGCGTACATGGCGTTCACGCGTAGCTTCGGCATCACCTCGCGGTTCAGGCTGACCTGCCAACCATTCTTTGCGCGTTTGACAATGACATCCGGCACCACATAGTCCGACACGTCGCCCGCATAGGCCGCACCTGGGTGAGGATTGCAGCGACGGATCACCGCTTGGGCCTCGCGCAGATCCTCGTCGTCACAGTCGAGGATTTTTTTCAGCTTATTGAATTCGCGTTGCGCAAATAGCTCTAGATGATTCTCGACTAGCGTCAGCGCCATACGTCGTGTGACAAAGGGCACTTTATCCATCCGTCGTATCTGAATGGCAAGACACTCGGAGGCGTCGCGCGCGCCCACGCCAGCAGGGTCGAAACTTTGCAGTAGCTTCAGCGCCACCAGTAACTCGTCCATCTCGATCTCGAGTTCCTCAGGAAGGCGCGCCAGAATCTCGCCAAGCGACTCTTCCAAATAGCCGTTGTCATCCAAGGCGTCGATCAGCAATTCAACCAATGCACGATCGCGCCGATTGTCGACGGTGACGGAAAGCTGTTCCAGCAGATGTTCGCGCAGCGTCGTTTCGTGAGCTTCAAGCTGAGGGCGTGCGTTATCGTCTTCCGGCGCTTTTGAGGTACGCGAAACATCATCAAAGCTCCAGTCAGCATCACCAGCGGGCGCGGCATCCTCAGTAGTGCCCGCGCCACTGAGTTCATCTGGCGCATCGGTACGCGCTTCGCCATCACTTTCTGTGCTGGTGGATGGTGAGCTGGGCGCTGTGCTAATCGCACCATCGCTGAGTAAACGCACCGAATGATCAAGCGGATCATCCAGGCGCTCCAGCAGTGGGTTATCGCTCAGCATTTGCTCAAGCTCCTGATGCAGTTCCAGCGTCGACAGCTGTAGCAGCCGTATCGATTGCTGCAGCTGCGGCGTTAGCGCAAGATGTTGTGAAACGCGGAGCTGAAGGGTTTGCTTCATCGCTGTCAACCGCTACATTCGGAAGTGTTCGCCGAGATAGACGCGGCGTACGGATTCATTCGCGATGATTTCATCGGGGCTGCCGGATGCCAGCACCGAACCCTGATTGATGATGTAGGCACGATCGCAAATGCCTAAGGTCTCTCGCACATTATGGTCGGTGATAAGTACACCGATTCCACGCTCTTTCAAAAAGCGCACGATGCGCTGAATCTCGATAACAGCAATGGGGTCAACCCCGGCGAAGGGCTCGTCCAGCAAAATGAAGCGTGGTCGAGTGGCCAATGCGCGAGCGATCTCGACTCGGCGGCGCTCTCCACCCGATAGCGAAAGCGCGGGGTTGTCTCGCAGATTCTCGATTTGCAGCTCGGCCAACAGGGTATTCAGACGCTGCTCGATTTGATCCTCAGGCAGTGGTTTGCCATCGTCTTTCTGTAGCTCCAGTACGGCGCGGATATTGTCTGCCACCGATAGCTTGCGAAACACCGACGCCTCTTGCGGCAAGTAGGATAGACCTCGCTGGGCGCGACGGTGAATGGGAAGTTCGGCGATGCTCTGACCGTCCAACAGAATCTGCCCTCCCTCGGAAGGTACCAGACCAACAATCATGTAGAACGAGGTGGTCTTACCGGCGCCGTTCGGACCCAATAACCCAACCACCTCGCCGCTCGCCAGATCGAGCGAAACGTTATGGACGACCTGCCGCGCGCCGTAGCTTTTTTGCAGGCCGCGAACGTGGAGTTGGCTGTCTGCCTTATTTATCATCGCCTTTTATTTCTTTTTCGCGCGGCTGAATAGTGGCGCGTACTCGGCCAGCGCCAGGCTTGCTTTCGCCGCTCACCGTATTGTTGGCCGTGTAAAACTCTGTGCGGGTGTCATAAGAGATGAACTCACCTTCGACTTCATCAGTCACCTTGCTGCCGTCCAGCATTTTTACCTTGGCGCGCTTGAAGAGTTTTGCGACTTCGTTTTTGGTGTCATATTCAATTCGGTCAGCGGCATAGCCTTCCATCCAAAGATCTTTTCCGCCATCCCGTTTCTGGCGAAAGGTAGCCGTGCCGCCAGCGGACGCAAACAGCGTTCCGAACTGGTAGCCGGCACTATCTTTTTTCAAGATCAGTTTCTCACCGTGCATGACCAGCGTGCCGCGCGTCACCACAACATTGCCGATGAATGTGTTCAGCTGCTTGGATTCATCGAACAACATCTGATTGGCTTCGATATTGGTGGGCTTTTCACGATCGGCGCGCTCAGCCATGGCAGAGCCAGCGAGCGTGCAAGCTAGCGTCGAAACAATCAGGTAATGACGGATGGATGGGTGAGTTTGCATCATCGACGAACCTGTTCAGGTGGTAAGTAGGTCGCGCTGACAGTGCTGTGAAGTGCCAGCGTTTGTTGCTTGCTATCGGCGATCATGCCGGTGCCTTTGAGCGTGGTACTGCCTTGCTGTGCCCGTACCGGACGATCAGTTTTGACAAGCTCTTGTTTGGTCAGCACCAGCATGTAGTCGGAGGTCACGACCAGTGTTTCGCCATCACCCCCGGCAGGGCGTCGCAGAACAACATCGTCGTAAAGACGAAATTCGCTGCGGTCGGCGTTGGATTTGGCAGAGTCCGAGCTGAGCGTCATGGTAGGGCGGCTCGGATCGAAGCGGGTCATGCGAAAAGCTTTTATGACGGTCTCGTTGCTACCGGGGTAATGCGACAGCTCGTCGCCCTCGACCAGATAATCCGAGGCGCCAGTCTTACCCGCGCTCATGTACCGAAATTGATGCATGGTGTAGTCGGGTAGCCCCTGAGCGACTGAGCGAGTGGCGCCATTCTCTGGTTGCTGAGCTTGTTTCAGCAGCCAGAAACTCCCACCGGCGAGTAGCAGCATGAATGCCAGCGTTAGGACTGCGCCTCTGCGCGGACGAAACTCGTCAATCATGTCAGATACGGCGCCAGCGCCGCCTCATAATTTCCTTGAGCGCGCAGAATGAAATCGCATACTTCGCGCGCCGCGCCATGTCCGCCGTGTGAATTGCTCACCCAATGCGCGCGTGATCGAACTTCCGGATGAGCATTCGGTACGCTGGCGCAAAAGCCGACGCGCGTCATGACAGGCAGATCAATCAAGTCATCCCCCATGTAGCCGCACTGTTCGGCCGTAATGCCTAACTCAGTGAGTAACTGCTCGAAAGCGGCGCGTTTGTCATGCACGCCTTGGCGTAGCATGCTGATGCCAAGATCGGCTGCACGTTTCACCACAATCGCTGACTCACGCGCGCTGATGATCGCAGTCTTGACATTGAACTGTTGCAGCAGCTTGATACCGTGGCCGTCCAGTACATGAAATGTCTTTAGCGTTTCGCCCTGCGCGCCGTAGCGCAAGCCGCCATCAGTTAGCACACCATCCACATCGAAAATCATCAGCCGCACCTGTCGGGCGCGTTCGGTCGCAAGTAGTAGGGCTTGCGTTGTCATCAGATCACCTTCGCACGCGTCAGGTCATGGATATGAAGCGCACCGACTAGCGTGCCGTTACTGTCGGTGACCAGTACCTGGTTGATACGAAAGGATTCCATCAGATCGACGGCTTCAACCGCAAGCTGCTCGGGGCTAACCGTGCGTGGCGTCGCATTCATGACGTCGCGCACTGGGGTGCGAGAAAAATCCTTGCCAAGCTCGATCAGTCGGCGCAAGTCACCATCGGTAAAGATGCCGAGGACCTTGGCATCCTGATCAACGATCGCCGTCATCGCCATACCCTTGCGGGTGACCTCAAGCAGCGCTTTCGGCAATAGCAGGTCCGGCCCAACACTGGGAATTTCATCGCCAGTGCGCATCACGTCACGCACATGCGTCAGCAAACGGCGGCCAAGCGCGCCGCCCGGATGCGAGCGTGCAAAGTCTTCTTCCCGAAAACCGCGTGCATCGAGCAAGGCAACAGCGAGCGCATCACCCAGGGCCAGCGTTGCGGTGGTACTGGCGGTGGGCGCCAGGTTGAGCGGACAGGCTTCGCGCGCTACGCCAACATCCAGATGCACGTCAGCCAGCGTGGCCAGCGTTGATTGAGGCCGGCCGGTCATGGAGATCAGCTTGGCGCCGATGCGCTTAATGACGGGTACGATGGCCAGCAACTCTTCCGACTCGCCAGAGTTGGAAATCACAATCACCGCGTCTGCCTCGGTCACCATGCCGAGGTCGCCGTGCGCCGCCTCGGCGGGGTGCACGAACAGGGCCGGTGTACCGGTGGATGCCAGCGTGGCGGCGATTTTGCGGGCGATATGCCCTGATTTGCCCATGCCAGAGACGACCACTCGGCCACCGCAGCCTAGCAGCAGGGCGACTGCGCGAGCGAAGGCGTCATCTGGACTGGTGGTGAGTCGGGCCTTGAGCGCCAGGATGGCCTCGGCCTCGATGTCGAGTGTCTGACGCGCCAGTTGCAGCGCGCGCAACGCAGCGACGTTATCAAAATGTTTCGACGAACTTTTCTGATGCGTTACACTCATGCGCAAAGTATAGCCCATTACATAAAGCAAAAAACCTGCCAGACGTAAGATTTCTCACGTTAGTTGGCGGGTTGATCTCCATGAACCTAGCCCACGCCTGATGCACTCCGCGCTTGAACTCACGCTCATCCTGCTGATCGCGGCGGTACTTGGCGTGGTTGCGTTTCGCATGCTGCATTTGCCGCCGATGTTGGGGTACCTGACCGTTGGTGTTTTGATTGGTCCGCATGCGCTAGGGCTCGCCTCACAAAGTGCGACGACCCACACACTCGCCGAATTTGGCGTGGTGTTCCTGATGTTCTCGATCGGCCTCGAGTTCTCGCTACCTAAGCTCAAAGCAATGCGCCGCAATGTGTTCGGCCTTGGCACGGCGCAGGTCGGATTAACCATTCTGATGTCAATGGCAGGCGTTGCCTTGCTGGCGCCCTTGCTGCCGCAATACTTCGACATGAGCTTAGGTGCGGCATTCGCCATTGGTGGTGCTTTGTCGATGTCATCGACCGCTATTGTCCTCAAGCTGCTGACTGAGAAACTCGAACTCGAAAGTGAACACGGTCGACGTATCACCGCGATCCTGTTGTTTCAGGATCTGGCCCTAGTACCGCTACTGATCTTGATTCCGGCACTCGGTAAACCCGGTGCTGACATGGTCGAAGATCTTGGCATGGCCGCGTTGAAAGCGGTGTTCGTGCTTGCGCTACTGCTGTCGTTTGGTCAGGTCTTGCTGCGCCGTTGGTTTCAGATTGTTGTTCAGCGTCGCTCGCAAGAGTTGTTCATGCTGAACCTGCTGCTGATTACACTCGGTGCGGCGTGGGTGACCGAGGTCGCTGGTTTATCACTTGCGCTCGGTGCGTTCATCGCCGGTATGTTGATCTCGGAAACCGAGTACCGCCTCCAGGTCGAAGAAGACATCAAGCCTTTCCGCGATGTGCTGCTGGGTCTGTTTTTCATCAGTGTCGGCATGATGCTCGACATGGCGCTGGTCTTCAACAACCTGCTTCTGGTGTTGGCACTACTAGTCATACCGTTTGTACTGAAGTTTGGTCTGATCGCAATTGTCGCGCGAGGGTTTGGCGCGCCATCTGGTGTTGCGATTCGTACTGGTCTGGGTTTGGCGCAGGGCGGTGAATTCGGCTTCGTGCTGTTAAATCAAGCAGGTGCGCTGAAGCTCATTGATCCCGGTTTCGTGCAATTGATATTGGCAGCCATGGTGTTGTCCATGTTGGCGACGCCTTTTGTTTTGGCGAATGCTGATCGTATCGTGATGCGCTTGTCTCGCAACGAGTGGATGCAGCAGTCATTGGCAATCACCTCGCTGGCAGCACGTACGATGAGCGATGAGAAGCATGTGATCATTGCAGGCTTTGGCCGCACGGGTCAGAGCATCGCCAAAGTGCTTGAGGAAGAAAATATTCCGTACCACGCACTCGACTTGGATCCGCAACGCGTACAAGAGGCGCAAGCTGCCGGCGCGAATGTTTCGTATGGGGATACCTCGCGCCGCGAGAGTTTGATCGCTGCGGGTATTCATCGTGCGGCAGCGCTTGTCGTGACCTATGCAGATACCCAAGCAGCACTGAAGACCTTGCATTTCGCGAATGAGTTGGCGCCAACGCTGCCCGCGATTGTGCGCAGTATCGACGATACCGATATTGAGAAGCTGCGTGCCGGCGGTGCTGATGAAGTGGTGCCTGAGACCATCGAGAGCAGTCTGATGCTGGCCTCGCAAACCCTACTGATGCTGGGTATACCGCTGAGTGAAGTAGTACAACGGGCGCAGCGGGTGCGGGGTGAGCGCTATGCTTCTTTGCGCGGTTACTTTCATGGCCAAGGTGATGTTCCGGATGATGAGCACCATCTTCAAGTGCGGCTGCACTCGGTGCCGATACGCGAGCGTGCCGCAGCGATTGGCCGAGAGTTCTCGGAGCTTGCGCTGTCCGACGTTGGGGCTGAGGTTACCGCGATCAGGCGTGGCAAGAGTCGGCTGACATTTTCGCCCGATCTTCGTTTGGAAGCCGGTGACGTAGTGGTGTTACGCGGCACTGCTGAAGCAATCGAACGCGCCGAAAAGCGGCTGCTGTGATTCGGTAGGTGCAAATGGAAGTTCTCAGCCGTATCGCCGGCATCATCCTCCCGGTTTTTCTGATCATTGCCGCTGGCTATGGCTACGCACGCTTGCGCGGCGAGCAAGTCAGCGAAGATATGGCTGGCCTTAGTCGCGTCAATGTCGAGCTGATCTCACCCGTGCTGTTGTTCTCTGCGTTGGCGTCGAAAGATTTCGACTTGGTTGCCAACCTGCCGCTGATTCTGGCGGGCTTGTTGATTTCACTCGGCTCCGGTTTGCTTGCGTGGCCAATTGCGCGCTTGCTCGGTTACGACCCGCGCACATTTGTGCCGCCCATGATTTACAACAATTGCGGCAACATGGGTGTTCCACTCATCGTGCTTGCCTTCGGTGCGGCCGCACTATCGGAAGCGGTCGCCATGTTCGTGGCTGGAACGCTGGTGTATTTCACGGTGGGTATTTGGATTATGGAGAGTGCTCACAAAGGGCCGCGGCTGTCGATGCGCCGCACTTTGGCTAACCCCATGATCATGAGTGTGCTGATCGGTATTCTGTTCGCCGCTTTTCGTATTCCATTACCTTCGATGCTATTGCAAGCAATGCGCATGCTCGGTGAAGCTGCGATCCCGATCATGCTGATCGCGCTCGGCGTGCGCATGGTCGATGTTAGCTTCACCCATTGGCGAATCGGACTGGTCGGCGCGATCGTCTGTCCCTTGTCAGGGCTTGCGATAGCCTGGGGGGTTGATCAATGGCTGACCTTGACTGTGATGCAGCGTGGTCAGATGTATCTGTTCGCTTCGCTACCACCAGCCGTTTTCAGCTTCATGATCGCCAGTGCTTACAAACAAGAGCCGGACAAAGTGGCAGCGATTGTCATGCTGGGCAATTTGGCCGCGCTGGTATTTGTGCCGCTCGGCCTTTGGGTCGGTATGTAGCGCGCCGACTTCAAACATCCCAATTGACTGGGGTGCATTTCAAGTTGGCTTGCTTTAATTCGGCTTCTTTTTAAGCGCGACACTTTTCAAGCAAGACATTTTTAAGCAAGACATTTTTCAAGCCCGCTTGCGTTCTTTCTTTGGGGTCAGCATCGTCGCGAGGTAGCGACCAGTAAAGCTAGCGGAATTTTTCGCGACGTCTTCCGGCGTACCCGCGGCGATAATCTGACCACCGCCAGCGCCACCCTCGGGCCCCAAGTCGACCACCCAGTCAGCAGTTTTAATCACATCCAGATTGTGTTCAATGATCACGATGGTATTACCCTGATCGCGCAAGCGATGAATGACCTTCAGCAGCAAGGCAATGTCATGGAAATGCAAACCGGTGGTGGGCTCGTCGAGAATATAAAGCGTACGTCCCGTGTCACGCTTGGATAGCTCAAGCGACAACTTGACGCGCTGCGCCTCGCCACCAGACAGCGTAGTCGCGCTCTGTCCCAGCCGGATATAGCCCAATCCAACATCGAGCAGCGTCTGTAATTTACGTGCGATCAGTGGCACCGGCTTGAAGAACTCGAAGGCGTCTTCAACCGTTAGCTCCAGCACATTGGAAATGTTTTTGCCCTTGTACTGCACCTCGAGTGTTTCACGGTTGTAGCGCTTGCCATGACAAACATCGCAGGGAACATAGACATCCGGCAGGAAGTGCATCTCGACCTTCAACACACCATCGCCCTGGCAAGCCTCACAGCGGCCACCCTTCACATTGAACGAGAACCGTCCTGCGGAGTAACCACGCTCGCGTGCCTGCGGCACGGTCGAAAACAATTCGCGGATGGGTGTGAACACCCCGGTGTAGGTGGCCGGGTTAGAGCGCGGGGTACGTCCAATGGGTGCCTGATCGACCGCGATCACTTTGTCGAAGTGCTCCAGGCCGGTAATGCTGTCGTGTTCAGCAGGCTCGGCTTGTGAGCCATATAAATGGCGCGCCAGCGCGTGATACAGGGTGTCGTTAACCAGCGTTGATTTCCCCGAACCTGAAACGCCCGTGACGCAGGTCAGTAGGCCAACCGGTAAATGAAGGTCGACCTGTTTCAAATTGTTGCCCGCCGCGCCGCGGATCACGAGTTGTCGCTTAGGATCGGGCGCTGTACGCTGAGGTGGTATGTCGATGGCGAGGCTGCCATTGAGATATTGCGCCGTCAGCGAATGACGATTACGCAGAATATCTTGCAGGCTGCCCTGAGCGATCACCTCGCCACCATGAACGCCAGCGCCCAGCCCCATGTCAATGATGTGGTCAGCACAGCGAATCGCGTCTTCATCATGCTCAACCACCAGCACCGTGTTGCCAAGATCACGCAGATGTTTCAGGGTCGTGATGAGTCGGTCGTTATCACGTTGATGCAAGCCGATCGACGGCTCGTCGAGCACGTACATCACGCCGGTCAGCCCCGAGCCGATCTGTGAAGCCAGGCGGATTCGCTGCGCCTCACCGCCGGAGAGCGTATCTGCGCTGCGCGCCAAGGATAAATAGTCGAGGCCAACATTGTTGAGGAAGCGCAGACGGGCGACGATCTCTTTGATGATGCGGTCGGCAATATCTTTCTTCGCGCCCTTCAGTGACAGCTTCTCGAAAAACTCAAGCGCAGCGCGCAAGGGCAATTCCGCCACCTGAAAAATCGCACGGCGCTGTGCGCCGGTGCCCACCATCACATGACGTGCCTCGACTCGCAAGCGCGCGCCATGACACTCGGGACATTGCTTTTCATTGATGAACTTCGATAGCTCTTCTTTCACCGCCATCGAGTCAGTCTCGTGGTAGCGTCGTTCCAGATTGTTCACCACACCTTCAAACGTGTGCTCCTTAATCACCGTGCGGCCACGCTCGTTGATATAGGCGAAAGGAATTTTTTCTTTGCCTGAGCCGTACAGGACTACCTCCTGGGCTGCCGCAGGCAAGTTTTCAAATGGCGCATCGATGTCGAATTCGTAATGCTTCGCCAGCGACGACAGCATCGTGAAATAAAACTGATTGCGACGATCCCACCCTTTGACGGCACCTGAGGCCAAAGACAGGTTAGGGAAGGCGACAATTCGCTTCGGATCAAAAAACTCGATATGACCGAGCCCATCGCACTCGGGGCAGGCACCCATCGGGTTATTGAACGAGAACAGGCGCGGCTCAAGTTCCTGCAATGAATAGCCGCAGGTCGGGCAGGCAAACTTATTTGAAAAAATTTGTTCTTTTCCGCTATCCATCTCAAGCGCGATGGCGCGGCCTTCCGCCAGGCGTAGCGCGGTTTCGAAACTCTCTGCCAGACGTTGCTTGAGATCGGCGCGTAGCTTCAGCCGGTCGACCACTACATCGATGCTGTGCTTTTCATTCTTTTTCAGCTTGGGTAGTTCATCTGCTTCGAAGATGCGCGCTGCACCGGTGCCGCTTTGGATACGAAAACGTACAAAGCCCTGCGCTTGCATTTGCTCCAGCAGATCGTGGTGCTCACCTTTGCGGTTGGCGACGACGGGCGCCAGAATCATCAGCTTGGTGTCTTCGGGCATTGCCAGCGCGGTATCGACCATTTGCGACACCGACTGCGCGGCGAGCGGGTTTTCCGGGTGATCGGGGCAATGCGGGGTGCCAACGCGTGCGTACAGCAGGCGCAAGTAATCATGAATCTCGGTGACCGTACCCACGGTCGAGCGTGGGTTGTGCGAAGTTGCCTTCTGCTCGATCGAGATCGCAGGCGACAAACCCTCAATCAAATCGACATCTGGTTTTTCCATCAGCTGCAAAAACTGGCGCGCATACGCCGAGAGCGACTCGACATAGCGGCGCTGGCCTTCTGCGTACAAGGTGTCAAAAGCGAGCGAAGACTTGCCTGAGCCCGACAAGCCGGTGATCACAATCAGCTTATCGCGCGGAAGATCAAGGCT
>JAIXQV010000230.1 GCA_027485535.1 Oxalobacteraceae bacterium
CAGGCGGATTTGCGAAACGAGAAAATAACCTATAAAATACGCGAGCACTCGGTCCAGAAGCTGCCCTACATTGTGGTAGTCGGCGACAAAGAGCGAGATGCAAAAACCGTGGCCGTGCGTGCGCGAGGCAATGTCGATTTGGGCGTGATGTCCATCGACGATTTGGTAGGCCGACTCCATCATGAGATCGCTACCAAGGCCTGACGGGTATTCCGTCGGGTCGGCTCGCAGCAGAAGCACGGCGTCTTTTTTGGACCTTTAGAAGGAAACGGCAATAGCTACTGATAAATCGCACCGTATCAACGGTGAAATTACCGCCCCCGAGGTTCGCCTCTCCGGCGTTGAGAATGAAGCGATCGGCATTGTCAGCCTGGCTGACGCGTTTCGAATGGCCGAAGAGGCCGATGTAGATCTCGTCGAGATCGCGCCCACGGCGGTACCGCCCGTCTGTCGCCTGATGGACTACGGCAAGTTCAAATACCAGGAACAGAAGCGTCAGCATGAGGCCAAGCTCAAGCAGAAAGTGATCTCGGTCAAAGAGGTCAAGTTTCGCCCCGGTACGGACGACGGCGACTACAGCATCAAGCTGCGCAATCTGGTGAAATTCCTGGAAGAAGGCGACAAGACTAAGATCACGCTGCGCTTCCGGGGTCGCGAGATGGCCCACCAAGAGATCGGCGTGCGGATGCTGGAGCGTCTGAAGCTGGATCTGGAGCCTTTCGGTCAGGTGGAGCAATTCCCCAAGATGGAAGGCCGGCAGATGGTGATGGTGCTGGCGCCCAAGAAGAAGAAATAAGACCTTCTGGCCAAGCCCACTGGCCGCCCTGATCCTCTTTGATACTGCTAGTCTTGCCGACTCCACCGTCTGCATAGGCAAGTCTAGCCAGTGGTCTGGCGAGAAAGCCTCCTCAGGCTTGCTAAGGCGCTGATTTCCTTGATATAATTTCGGGCTCCGCAGTTTCAGGCGGGGTCATGTGATTGGCGGCTCGATCTGCCAGTCAACAATAAGCGAGAACAGGCATCCAAGAGCAGTGAAATTGCTGCCACCTGTCATCGTCCAATAATGGAGCCGTCCGAAAAGGGCGGAGTTGTCATGCCAAAAATGAAAACCAAGAGTGGCGCGAAGAAGCGTTTTCGCGTTCGCCCAGGCGGTACCGTCAAACGTGGCCAAGCATTCAAGCGCCACATCCTGACCAAGAAAACGACCAAGAACAAGCGCCAGCTGCGTGGAGCGGTCGACGTTCATGACACAAACCTCAACGCGGTTCGCGCGATGATGCCGTTTGCCTGACCTAACGACCACCACAGGAGCACACTATGCCAAGAGTAAAACGTGGGGTCACGGCACGGGCCCGTCACAAGAAAGTTCTAGACGCCGCCAAGGGTTACCGCGGTCGTCGTAGCCGTGTTTATCGCGTCGCCAAGCAGGCGGTCATGCGCGCTGGGCAGTATGCCTACCGCGATCGTCGTAACAAGAAGCGCGTATTCCGCGCGCTCTGGATCACCCGTATCAACGCGGCGACCCGTGAGCACGGCCTGACCTACAGCAAATTCATCAACGGTCTGAAAAAGGCGGAGATCGCCCTCGACCGTAAGGTGCTGGCAGACATGGCGGTGACCGACAAGCCGGCGTTTGCCGCCATCGTGAACCAAGTCAAAGCCACTATCGCAGCCTGATAGGCCGACTTGCGTTGGCGCCACCGAACCCGGTGGCGTTCATGCGGGGCATGAGCTGACAAGCCCGTGCCCCGTTGCCATTTTCAAGCACACGCATGAGCTCATTGGAACAACTCGTCGTTGACGCAGGCGCTGATTTCGCCGCCGCGCTGGATTCCGCCGCGCTGGAGAACGCTAAGGCAAAGTACCTCGGCAAGAGCGGGCAGATCACCGAGCAGATGAAAGGCTTGGGTAAGCTCGATCCCGAGGCGCGTCGCGCTCAGGGCGCATTGATCAATGCGGCCAAGGATCAGATTGAGGCGCTGCTGACGGCGCGCCGCAATGCCTTGTCCGATGCGCAGATGCAAGAGCGTCTCAACGCCGAGGCGATCGATGTCACTTTGCCGGGGCGTGGTCGCGGCGTCGGCGGTATTCATCCGGTGATGCGTTCATGGGAGCGCATCGAGCAGATTTTTGCTTCGATTGGTTTTGATGTCGCCGATGGTCCCGAGATTGAAACCGACTGGACCAACTTCTCTGCACTGAACAGCCCAGAAAACCATCCGGCGCGTTCAATGCAGGATACCTTCTACATCGACGGCAAAGACAGCACCGGCAAGCCACTACTGCTGCGTACCCACACCAGCCCGATGCAGGTGCGCTACGCCAAGATGCATCAACCACCGATCAAAGTAATCGCACCGGGCCGCACCTACCGCGTCGATAGCGATGCCACGCACTCGCCGATGTTTCATCAGGTCGAGGGCTTGTGGATCGATACCGATATCAGCTTCGCCGATCTCAAGGGTGTTTATCTTGGGTTCGTGAAAGCGTTTTTTGAAACCGACGATTTGCAAGTACGGTTTCGCCCCTCTTATTTTCCATTTACCGAGCCATCGGCCGAGATCGATATTGCATTTGGCTCCGGGCCGCTGAAGGGGCGCTGGTTGGAAGTCTCTGGTGCCGGTCAGGTACACCCCACCGTGTTGCGCAATATGGGCTTCGACCCTGAGCAGTTCATCGGCTTCGCCTTTGGTTCCGGTCTTGAGCGGCTGACGATGCTGCGTTATGGCATTAACGACCTTCGGCTGTTCTACGAAGGTGATCTGCGCTTCCTCAAGCAATTCAATTGATTTCGGACGACGCTCGCAATGCAATTCTCTGAAAACTGGCTGCGCACACTGGTCGACCCCAAGCTCACTTCGGATGAGTTGTCGCATCTGCTCACCATGTCCGGCCTTGAAGTCGAAGAGGTCGAGCCGGTCGTGCCACCATTCAGTCATGTGGTGGTCGCACAGGTGGTACAGGTTGAGCCTCACCCGGATGCGGATCGACTGCGCGTATGCCAGGTCGACGCCGGTACCGGCACCATGCTGAATATCGTCTGCGGTGCGCCGAATGTTCGACCAGGCCTGAAAGTGCCGTGCGCCATGATTGGCGCAAAATTGCCACCGGGTGATGATGGCAAGCCATTCGAAATCAAGCTCGGCAAGCTGCGCGGTGTCGAGTCGCAAGGCATGCTGTGCTCGGCGCGCGAGCTGAAACTATCGGAAGAAAACGCTGGCCTGCTCGAGTTGCCTGACGATGCACCGGTTGGGAAAAATTTCCGCGACTATTACCAGCTTAATGATCTGAAGTTCACCATCAAGTTGACGCCAAACCGTGCGGATTGTTTATCCGTGTTGGGTGTCGCGCGTGAAGTATCTGCGCTGACGGGCGCATCGCTGTCGATGCCCGTATTCAAGCAAGTCGCGGTGAATCACGATGAAGTGCTGCCAGTCAAAATTAGTGCCCCCGATTTGTGCGGGCGGTTTTCTGGTCGCGTCATTCGTGGTTTGAACGCCAAAGCCGAGACACCGCAGTGGATGAAGCAGCGTCTTGAGCGCAGTGGTCAGCGATCGATCTCGGCATTGGTCGACATCTCTAACTATGTGATGCTCGAACTCGGTCGTCCGACTCATGTGTTCGACTTAGACAAAATTCATGGTGGTCTCGATGTACGCTGGGGACGCGCTGGAGAACAACTCAAGCTATTGAACAGCAATACAGTCGGCTTGGACGACTGGATTGGTGTGATCGCCGACGAGACCGGTCCGGAGGCGATGGCGGGCATCATGGGCGGCGACGCTACCGCGGTATCGCTCGACACTAGCAATGTTTATCTCGAAGCGGCGTTCTGGTGGCCGAACGCAATTCAGGGTAGGGCGCGTCGATTCAATTTTTCTACCGATGCGGCACATCGCTTCGAGCGTGGCGTGGATTTTGCAAGTACCGTCGAACACATCGAGCGAATCACTGCGCTGATCGTCGAGATTTGCGGTGTCGCCGGACAGACCAAAGTCGGGCAGGTGGATGATCAGATCACCGCACTGCCAAAACGCGAGCCGGTGACACTCCGAGTCTCACGCGCCGCAAAAATTATTGGACTACCGCTGTCGGTACAGCAGGTGGCGGATATCTTCTCGCGCTTGGGTTTGCCGTTTACACAAGACGGTGAGCTGTTCTCGGTGACCGCACCCAGCTACCGCTTTGATATTGAGATTGAAGAAGACCTGATCGAAGAGATCGCGCGGGTCTATGGCTTCGACAATATTCCCGCGTTACCGCCAGTTTCGGCGAATGAAATACGTCTCCCGCCTGAGCACCTGCGCTCTTTGTTTACCGTGCGCCGGCAAATGGCGGATCTGGACTATCAAGAGGTGGTCAACTACAGCTTCATTGATGAGGCCGCCGAGCATAGTTTTGGCGTTGCTGATCCAATCAAGCTGCTGAACCCGATCGCGAGCCAGATGAATGTGATGCGCTCGCAGTTGTTGAGTGGTCTGGTGGCGAATGTGCGCTACAACCTCAACCGCAAGGCGTCGCGGGTGCGCGTGTTCGAAATCGGTGCGGTGTTCTCTAAAGATGCCAGCGTGGTGGACGGCCCGCTCTCAGTGGCCGGTATTGCGCAACCCAAGCGACTATCGGCACTGGCTTATGGCACGGTTGCTGATGAGCAGTGGGGCCAAGCCTCGCGTACCGTCGATTTTTTTGATTTGAAGGCGGATCTGGAGGCCTTGTTCTCCCCGCACACCCTGCGC
>JAIXQV010000127.1 GCA_027485535.1 Oxalobacteraceae bacterium
AAAGGCGGGCGGCGACGCGGCGGTCGGCCCAGATCAGTTTTTCTGCCAGCGGGGATAGTTGAGTACCGCGCCCACGACCGGTGGTCATCAAACTATTGCCGAACAACTCTTCCGCATCGCGGGGCAAGCCCCATGCGGAGCGATAAGACAGGCCAACGGTTTGTGCCGCACGCGCAATCGAGCCTGTCTCGTCGATGGCGCGCAGCAGCGACAGCAAAACCGCGGTGTCGAGCGGTTCGCCATTACCACGTGTGATTTCCCAATGCGGGTTGATTCGGACCTTGAACATTATGTCCACCATAGCATATTGCAACGTAGAATGTACCCTGTCAGGATGGGCGCCGCCTTCGGCACCAAGCTCAATATAACAACTCGAAAGACCGACGTCGCCCACTGGGCGGCCCCACAGGAGGAAACATGGCACTGCTCGATAAAGAGCGCACGATCGCCGGCGACGGCTTTAACCGATGGCTGGTTCCGCCAGCGGCGCTCGCCATTCATTTATGTATCGGGATGGCCTATGGCTTCTCGGTATTCTGGAAGCCACTCGGTAATGCATTGCTGGGTCCGGACGGTGCTCCGCTGGCGTCATGTGCTGCGGGCGCGGTCACCTTTGGCGACAAATTGGCCGGTACCGGACGCGCGCTGTTTGCCACCGACTGTAACTGGACCCAATTCGATCTGGGCTGGATGTACACCCTGTTCTTCGTAGTGCTGGGCTGCGCTGCTGCGGTATGGGGTGGCTGGCTCGAGCGCGCTGGTCCACGAAAGGCAGGCTTCGTCGCTGCGATCTGCTGGTGCGGCGGTTTGCTGATTTCTGCCTTGGGTGTCTATCACCATCAGCTCTGGATGATGTGGCTGGGCTCTGGCGTGATTGGCGGCATTGGTCTTGGCCTTGGCTATATCTCGCCGGTATCGACGCTGATTAAGTGGTTCCCGGATAGGCGCGGCATGGCGACCGGGATGGCGATTATGGGCTTTGGTGGTGGCGCCATGATTGGCTCACCACTTGCAACTCTGCTGATGGCCAAGTTCGCCACGCCCACCGATCCGGGTGTCTGGCAAACCTTTGTGACGCTGGCCGTTGTTTATTCGGTGTTTATGTTCTCTGGTGCATTTGGCTACCGCGTGCCGGCCACGGGTTGGAAGCCCGCCGGCTGGGAGCCACCACCACCTTCGCAGAACGCCATGATTGCGCAGAACCATGTGCATCTAAGAAACGCGCACAAAACACCGCAGTTCTGGCTGCTGTGGATTGTGCTGTGCATGAATGTGTCG
This sequence comes from Oxalobacteraceae bacterium, assembly GCA_027485535.1. Taxonomy (GTDB): domain Bacteria; phylum Pseudomonadota; class Gammaproteobacteria; order Burkholderiales; family Burkholderiaceae_D; genus Pernthalerella. The sequence goes on from JAIXQV010000127.1 coordinate 1,279, forward strand.
GCAGGTATCGGCATTATTGGTGCGGCTTCGCCAATGCTGCAAGAGACCTTTGCGGGTGCGCTAGTCGGACAACCTGAACTCGGGTTTCTGGATCTGAAAGCGAATCCTGATCTGCTCAAAGCGGCGGTCGCGATTGGTGCTGGCTTCGTTGGCTTGATCTCACTGTTTAATATTTTCGGCCGCATCATTTGGGCATCGTCGTCGGATCATCTCGGACGCAAACCGACGTACTTGATTTTCTTCGTTCTCGGCATTGCCCTTTACTTGATGGCGTCGGTCTCAGCCGGTTGGAAGTCGCTCGCGATTTTCGTGGCGTCTTTCTGCGTGATCGCGTCAATGTACGGCGGTGGCTTCGCGACAATTCCGGCCTACTTGGCGGATATGTTCGGTACGCAGTTCGTGGGCGCCATCCATGGTCGTCTGCTGACCGCTTGGTCAACCGCAGGTATTTTGGGCCCTGTGGTGGTGAACTACATGCACGACATCCGGCTCGAGCAAAAAGTGCCGTTCGATCAGATTTACGGACCGATCTTCTATGTGCTGGCCGCGATGCTGGTGGTGGGTTTATTGGCCAACCTGATGGTGCGTCCGGTAGCCGATCGTTACTTCATGTCGGCGGAAGAACTCGCCCACGAGAAGCAACTGGCGCATGAGAAGTCAGTCAAAGACACGCTGCAAGGCGAAGGTCAGGCAACGCAGAGCAACCCGGCAATCGCTTGGGTGGCGTGGCTGGCAGTGGGTATACCGCTGGCCTACGGTATTTCTGTCACGCTGCAAAAGTCCGCCGTGCTATTCAAGTAAGTTTTCTTACTTCGCGTGAAACGGCCACCTGGTGAGGTGGCCGTTTTTTTTACAGGTGTGTCAAGCCTTGAACAAAACGAGCATTGCGCAGCGATCTGTCCCCTAGCCAGGCGGGGCTCCCGAAGACAGTAATTGGTTTACCGAGAGCCGCCGCCCACAACGCCAGCGCCGTTTTGTTTTAGACTTGCGCCTCCTTAAAGGAGACGTCATGAGCCTCACCCAAGAATCCATCCGCGACGCGCTATCGGGCGTGATTGACCCCAACACGGGGAAAGACTTCATTGCCAGTAAATCGGCAAAAAACATCCAGATCGATGGCGGCAAAGTGTCGCTCGATATCGAGCTCGGCTATCCCGCGAAAACACAGATCGATGCCATCAAGCAGTTGATTGATGCTGCCTTGCGCGCACTGCCCGGCGTGAACGAGGTGCATGTCAATGTGAGCGTGAAGGTCGTTGCACATGCGGTTCAGCGCGGCGTCAAGTTGATGAGCAATGTAAAAAACATCATCGCTGTCGCGAGCGGTAAGGGTGGGGTAGGCAAGTCCACCACCGCAGTGAACCTAGCGCTGGCGCTGGCCGCCGAGGGCGCCAAAGTTGGCCTGCTGGATGCCGATATCTACGGTCCTTCGCAGCCGACCATGATGGGTGTTTCTGGTAAGCCAGAGAGCCATGATGGCAAGACCATGGAGCCGCTCGAGAACTATGGCGTGCAAGTGGCGTCGATCGGGTTCATGATCGACCCGGATCAGCCCATGGTATGGCGCGGACCGATCGTCACGCAGGCCTTGCAGCAACTTCTCGAGCAAACCAACTGGCGCGACCTAGATTATTTGGTGGTGGATATGCCGCCCGGTACCGGTGATATTCAGCTGACGCTGTCGCAGAAGGTTCCGGTGACCGGCGCCGTGATTGTCACCACGCCGCAAGACATTGCCCTTCTCGATGCGCGCAAGGGTCTGAAAATGTTTGAGAAAGTCGGTATCCCCATCCTTGGCGTCGTTGAAAACATGAGCGTGCATGTCTGCAGCAACTGCGGACATACCGAGTCGATTTTTGGTCATGGCGGCGGCGAGAAAATGTGCGCCGACTTCGGGGTTGATTTCCTGGGCGCCTTGCCATTGACGCTCAGCATCCGAGAACAAGCCGATGCCGGCCGACCCAGCGTGGTGGCCGACCCAACCGGGCCGATTGCGCAGTTGTACGGTCAGATCGCGCGCAAGATCGCGGTTAAGGTGGCGGAGAAGGCCAAAGATATGAGCCTGAAGTTTCCCAGCATCGTTATCAAGAACGATTAACTGCGAACTCTCTAAGCCATGGGTCAAGATGCTGAATATCGAAAGTCCCTGATTCGAACATTTGCATCATCTCGCCATAAATTTGCATCGGTGGCCGTTGCAAACGCCAGCCGTTGATTCGTAGGAACGTATCGGCGGCGGCGAATGCGATGCGTTTATTGCCATCGACAAAAGGGTGGCTCATGGCAAGACTCTCCATTAATGCCGCCGCCTCCGCAACAATATCTTCGTAGTAGCCGGTTCGCGGACGGAATAGCGCTGCTTCAAGAGCGCCAGGGTCGCGCACACCGGTGGCGCCGCCAAAACGCTGAATCAGCAACGAGTGCATTCCCAGCAGGTCGGCCGCCGTCAGGAAATCGCGTGCCAATTTTTACTTCGCCAATTCGCTGTACAGGGAGTCGAATTCCGCGACGCTGGCGGCAAATGCTGACACGACGTGTCGGCGTGGACGTTCCTTCTGCTGACGATCGATGTAGTCGCGTAGCGCCTCATCCAACACTGCTTGGAACTGACGCCCTTGGCTTTCAGCGATTTGCCTAAGCGCCGCGAGCACCTCTGGCGAAGCTTGGGAGGAGAATTTTTCTCGAATGGGCGTGGCCATCAGCTAATCCTTCAAGATTTATCTTGATGGATCATGATAAATCAAGCCATTAGCACTTGTCACCTTTGTGCCGGTTTGGCGATTGAAGTGAAGGTGCCGGTGGGACTTGCGCCACCTAAATAGGTTAAAAATCTCATATTGACATCCGGTGTCTCCGAGCGGAACATCCGCGCATTCCCGGCTTTCGCGGGCTGTAATTTCCACCGAAATATGTTTTTTGGCACATATTAAAAACACCGGAGACCACGATGCCAACGGCTTCGTATGACGCGTGTATCAACGCCACCTTGACCCAATTGGGCGCACCGGACGGCGCACTGCTTCCCATTCTTCATGCTATTCAGGCCGAATATGGTTATGTGCCCGCAGATGCGGTGCCTGAGATTGCTGAGCGGCTGAACCTGACGCGCGCCGAAGTGCATGGCGTTATCAGCTACTACCACCACTTTCGAACCACGCCGGCTGGCAAAGTTGTGCTGCAGATTTGTCAGGCCGAGGCTTGCCAATCGGTGGGCGCAGAGGCGCTAACTGAGCATGCCAAGCGAGCACTGGGTATTGATTTCCATGAGACCACGGCAGACGGTTCAGTCACCTTAGAGCCAGTGTATTGCCTAGGCCACTGCGCCTGTGGTCCTTCGATCATGATGGGCGAGAAACTGCACGCCCGCGTTGATCAAAAAAGTTTCGATCGAATTCTGGCACGCGCAAGGAGCGACGCATGAGCGTGAAGATTTTTGTGCCGCGCGACTCAACCGCGCTGGCTTTGGGTGCTGATGAAACGGCGCAAGCGATTCTTGCTGAAGCCAAGCGTCGTGGTGTTGAGATTGAGCTGGTTCGCAATGGCTCCCGCGGAATGTTCTGGTTGGAGCCACTGGTCGAAGTGGCATTACCGGAAGGTCGCGTGGCATATGGCCCGGTGGGTGAGGATGATGTGGCGTCGCTGTTTGATGCTGGCTTCACCACCGGCGGCGCGCACGCGCTGGCGCTTGGTCTGACGGAAGAAATTCCTTTCTTAAAACGCCAAGAGCGTCTCACCTTTGCGCGCATCGGTATCACTGATCCACTGTCGATCGAAGACTATCGCGCGCATGAAGGTTTCGCCGGATTGCAAAAAGCCTTGCAAATGAGCGAGGAGCAGATTGTTCAAGCGGTGACGGAATCTGGTTTGCGCGGACGCGGTGGCGCGGCTTTCCCGACCGGTATCAAGTGGAACACGGTGCGCACAACACCATCGGCGCAAAAGTACATTGTTTGTAATGCCGACGAGGGTGACTCCGGCACCTTCTCCGATCGCATGGTGATGGAAGACGATCCGCTCATGCTGATCGAGGGCATGACGATCGCTGGCTTGGGTGTGGGTGCAACCAAGGGCTACATCTACGCGCGCTCGGAGTACCCGCACGCAATTGAGATGCTGAACAAAGCCATCGAGATCGCGCGTGCGCATGGCTATCTGGGTGCCAATATTTGCGGTTCGGGTAAGCGCTTCGACCTCGAGGTGCGCGTAGGCGCAGGCTCGTATGTGTGCGGCGAAGAGACTGCGCTGCTAGAGAGCATCGAAGGTCGTCGCGGCATCGTGCGCGCCAAGCCGCCGTTGCCTGCGATCTCGGGTCTGTTCGGCAAGCCAACGGTCATCAATAACGTGATCTCGCTGGCGACGGTGCCAGTGATTTTTGCGCGCGGTGCCGAGTACTACAAAAATTTCGGCATGGGTCGTTCACGCGGTACCTTGCCGATGCAACTCGCGGGCAATATCAAATTTGGTGGCTTGGTCGAGAAGGCTTTCGGTCTCACGCTGCGCGAGATGCTGTACGAGTACGGCGGCGGTACCCGTTCGGGTAAGCCGATCCGCGCAGTCCAGGTCGGTGGGCCGTTGGGCGCTTACTTGCCTGAATCTCAGTTCGATACACCACTCGACTACGAAGCCTTCCTCGCCATTGGCGGCACGCTCGGGCACGGCGGCATTGTCGTGTTTGATGACAGCGTGAATATGCTGAAGCAGGCGCGTTATGCGATGGAATTCTGCGCGGTGGAGTCGTGCGGCAAGTGCACACCGTGCCGTATCGGTTCGACGCGTGGCAAAGAAGCATTCGACAAGATCATCGCCGGTGAAGACACCGAGCAGCAGATTCATTTGGTGCGCGATCTATGCGACATCATGCTGAACGGCTCGCTATGCGCCATGGGCGGCATGACACCGTTCCCGGTGCTATCAGCAATGAATCATTTCCCTGAAGACTTCGGTACAGAAAAGAAAGCGAAGGAGACGGCATGAACGCAATCAATGAAAAAGACTTTGGTACGCCAGAGCGGGCATCCGCAACGCTGGTGACTTTAGAGATTGATGGTGTGTCGGTGACCGTGCCTGCAGGCACGTCGGTCATGCGCGCCAGTGCGGAAGCTGGTATCAACGTACCGAAGCTGTGCGCCACTGATTCGCTGGAAGCCTTCGGCTCTTGCCGTGTGTGCTTGGTAGAGATTGAAGGCCGCAGAGGCTATCCAGCCTCCTGCACCACACCAGTCGAGCCGGGCATGAAGGTCAGCACGCAGACACCTAAGCTGGCAGATATCCGTCGCGGCATGATGGAGCTGTACATCTCCGATCACCCGCTGGATTGCCTGACCTGCCCCACGAATGGCAATTGCGAATTACAAGACGTGGCTGGCTTGGTAGGCCTGCGCGAAGTGCGCTACACCAAGGGCAGCGCGCCAATCAAGACCCACACCGAGCTGAAGAAGGATGAGTCGAACCCTTACTTCACCTACGATCCGTCGAAGTGCATCGTCTGCAACCGCTGTGTCCGCGCCTGCGAAGAGACTCAGGGTACGTTTGCGTTGACGATTGATGGCCGTGGTTTTGACTCGCGCGTCGCGGCGGGCCAGAACGAGCCGTTCATGGAGTCGGAGTGTGTTTCTTGCGGCGCCTGTGTACAGGCTTGCCCAACCGCGACCCTGACTGAAAAGACCGTGATCAAGATCGGTATCGCCGAGCACAGCGCGGTGACGACCTGCGCCTATTGCGGTGTGGGTTGTGGCTTCAAAGCAGAAATGAAAGGCAGCGAAGTGGTGCGCATGGTGCCATGGAAAGATGGCAAGGCGAACCATGGCCACTCCTGCGTTAAAGGTCGATTTGCGTGGGGCTATGCGACCCACAAAGACCGCATCATGAAGCCCATGATTCGTAAAAATATTTCTGACCCATGGCAGGAAGTGTCGTGGGAAGAAGCAGTCTCGTATGCAGCGAGCGAGTTCCTCCGTATCCAGCAGAAATACGGTAAAGATTCGGTGGGCGGTATCACCTCGTCACGCTGCACAAACGAAGAGACGTATTTAGTACAGAAGCTGGTGCGCGCTGGCTTCGGTAACAACAACGTCGATACCTGCGCGCGCGTTTGTCATTCGCCGACGGGCTATGGTCTGAAGCAGACACTCGGTGAATCTGCCGGTACACAGACGTTTGATTCGGTGATGCAGTCGGATGTGATCTTCGTGATTGGTGCTAACCCGGTCGCCGCTCACCCGGTATTTGCGTCGCAGATGAAGCGTCGCCTGCGTCAAGGCGCGAAGTTGATCGTAGCTGATCCACGTACCACCGAGATGGTGAAGGGCGCGCACTACCAAGCGGACTATCACCTCAAGCTGAAGCCGGGCACCAACGTCGCGCTGATCGATGCACTGGCGCATGTGATCGTGACCGAAGGCCTGATGAAGGATGACTTCATCGCTGAGCGTTGCGATCTGAAATCCTTCGAAGACTGGAAAGCGTTCGTTGCACGTCCGGAGAACTCGCCCGAGGCAATGGCCGAAATCACTGGCGTGCCAGCCGAGGAATTGCGTGGCGCCGCTCGTGTGTACGCCACCGGCGGCAATGCAGCGATTTACTACGGTCTGGGTGTGACCGAGCATGCACAGGGCTCGACCATGGTGATGGGCATCGCCAATCTGGCCATGGCCACCGGCAATGTCGGTCGCTTGGGTGTGGGCGTGAACCCGTTGCGTGGTCAGAACAACGTGCAGGGCGCTTGCGACATGGGCTCGTTCCCGCATGAGCTACCTGGCTACCGTCATGTGTCCGACAGCATCGTGCGCGCAGAATTTGAATCGCGTTGGGGCGCGACACTCAGCCCTGAGCCGGGCCTGCGTATTCCCAACATGCTCGATGCCGCGCTCGATGGCAGCTTCATGGGCTTGTATGTGCAGGGTGAAGATATCGTGCAGTCCGACCCCAATACCCAGCACGTTGCGAATGGTTTGATGGCGATGGAGTGCTTGGTCGTCCAAGACTTGTTCTTGAACGAGACAGCGAAGTACGCGCATGTGTTCCTGCCGGGTTCTTCTTTCCTCGAGAAAGATGGCACCTTCACCAACGCCGAGCGTCGCATCTCGCGCGTGCGCAAAGTGATGCCACCGAAGACCGGTTATTCGGATTGGCAGGTGACCCAGTTGCTGGCGAATGCATTGGGCTACCCGATGAACTACTCGCATCCGTCAGAGATCATGGCGGAGATTGCCTCGCTGACCCCGACCTTCCATGGCGTGACCTACGAGAAGATCGACAAGCTGGGCAGTATTCAGTGGCCGTGCAATGAGAACACACCGGAAGGTACGCCGATCATGCACGTTGATCAGTTCGTGCGTGGCAAGGGCCGCTTCATGATCACCAAGTATGTCGCGACCGATGAGAAAGTGACACCGCGCTTCCCGCTGATTCTGACGACGGGTCGTATCCTCTCGCAGTACAACGTGGGTGCGCAAACGCGTCGTACCGAGAACTCCCGCTGGCATAGTGAAGACAGGCTCGAAATTCATCCGCATGATGCCGAGGAGCGTGGCATTTATGAAGGTGATTGGGTCGGTATCGACTCGCGCTCAGGACAAACCGTGCTGCGCGCTACCGTGACTGAGAACGTGCAGCCAGGCGTGGTCTACACCACGTTCCACTTCCCGGAGTCGGGCGCGAACGTGATCACGACCGACAACTCCGACTGGGCCACCAACTGCCCTGAGTTCAAGGTGACCGCGGTACAAGTGATGCCCGTGACACAGCCCTCGGAATGGCAGCGCAATTACGAGCGCTTCAACCGCGAGCAGTTGGATCTGGCGAAGGTCGAGGGCTGACACAGTCGATAGCGGAGCATAGCGAGATCGCCATGGAGCACGGCCCCGGCGAGCATGCCTTGAGCACCGGCGCCGACACACTGAAGCAGGTGTCGGTGCAACGCTGCCGCGGTGGTGTGCTGTCGGATGGTCAGGATTGGCTTGCGGTTGAATTGCCCATTGGGCTTGAGTTCAACGGCATCTCGCACGCCGTCATGCTCGCTTCACCTGCCGATCTGGAAGATTTCGCGCTCGGGTTTTCGCTATCGGAAGGCATCATCGCCAGCAGCACTGAGTTTTACGGCTGCGAAGTCGAGCAGCGAGATGAAGGCCGATTAGTACATGTCGAGATCGCCAGCGAACGATTCATGGCCTTGAAGCAGCGTCGCCGTAATCTGGCTGGCCGTACGGGTTGCGGATTATGCGGCACTGAAGCTTTGGAACAAGTTGCGCGTGAGCTAGCCCCGGTCCCGCATACGTATGCGATCGCACCGAGTGTCTTGGTCGCAGGCATGCACGCGATGCAGCTGCGCCAGCCTCTGCAGCAACACAGCGGCGCGACGCATGCCGCTGCGTGGATAGACGAGGCCGGGCAGGTGACTTGCGTTCGTGAAGATGTGGGTCGGCATAACGCGCTCGACAAATTGATAGGCGCGCTGGCCAAGCAGAAAACAGATTTTTCATGTGGCGCCTTGCTGCTGACCAGTCGTGCCAGCTACGAGATGGTACAGAAGGCAGCGACCATGGGCATTGGCATCATCGCAGCGATATCTGCGCCAACGAGTTTTGCGGTGGAGTTAGCCGATCGGTATGGCGTTGCCTTGATTGGCTTCATGCGTGATACCTCGTACGTGATGTATACCCATTCAGAGCGATTTAAAGCGGAGTAATTATGGAAACCCAGCAACTCGTCAAAATGGCGAATCAAATCGGCGCGTTCTTTGAAGATATGGCCGATCGTGAGCAGGCCAAGGCCGATATCGCGAATCACCTGAAAAAATTCTGGGAGCCGCGCATGCGTAAGACGATTGTGCAGAAGATGGACGGCGGCGAGGCCAATGAACTCAGCCCCGTCGTGCGCGAAGCGATTGATGCACATCGCGGTTTACTGACCTAACAAGTCGTTTAAAGCGTCTGGATCCCGGCCTTTGCCGGGATGACGCTTTCAGACGTACTCCCCATCATGCGTTATCTCGGCGAAGGCCGGGATCATCGCTTTTCTCATCACCGAAGAACAAGCGCATCGCTGCGATGAATTCGTCGTGCGCGTGTTTCGATCTGCCCAATACAAACAACGCGTGCCTATCCATATCGCTGAGCCCCTGCCATTGTTCGACTGGTCGTAGCGTGATCGATTGCTTGCCACACTGATCAATCACTACCTGAGGCCAGCGCGAGCGATCAGCCCAGGGCGCATCATTGCTTAAGGGATGGGACGTTGGTGGTGCAGAGAAGTAGCGCTCAATGATTTCAATCAGCAAGGCACGATAGCCTGCTACCTCGGTCGCGCTGCCGCAGCGAGTGTCCAATAACCGTTGACGATCATCGAGGCTGATTTGTTGCCATTGCGCGAGATGGAGTTTTATCTCTGCGCGATCCAGCTTGTACCGTATCGATAGCGGTATCAGCGACAAATCGGTAGTCGACGGTCCCTCGAACGGGTAGAAGCCGGCCTGAGTGAATGCGGATCGCATGACAGGCCTAGTCGGTGAATCTTACCGAAGGCCCAGTGCTCAGGTAGTCGCCCTCAGTGGGGTGACTTGCCGAGCGCACCATGCCGCGCGCAATGAAATGGGGATGATGCAAGGCCTCTTCGGGCGTCAGCACCGGTGTTACACAACAATCCGCCGGTTCAAATAAGGCGTGCCATTCGGCTTGCGTTCGTGTGGCGAAGATGGCGGCAAGTTGATCACGAATAGCGATAGCTTCCTCACTGCCTACCACCTGACCATGCGCCCAGTGATGCTGCTTTAGATCAGGACGTTCGATTACCTCGCATAAGCGCTGCCAGAACTTCAGCTCTAGCGCGCCCACCGCCATATAACGACCATCACTGCAGCGGTAAACGTTGTAGCAGGGCAGGCCACCCGTCAGGAAATCACGCGCCGGTGGAGCAGCATGGCCGCCGTGGTTGTAGGAGAACAAGGGCATCAAGTGATGGGCGAACACCGCATCCGTCATGGAAACATCGACAAACCTGCCAGGACCGCCCATTTTTACGGCCAACAGTGCGGCCAGAATACCCTGCACTGCGCTCTGCGCGCCGCCGAGCAGATCACCGATCTGCAAATTACTGATGACTGGTTTTCCATGTTCATCTGCCGTTTGTGCCAGCATACCGGCGTAGCCGATGTAGTTCAGGTCATGCCCGGCTTGCTGCGACAGCGGGCCGTTTTGGCCATAGCCAGAAATCGCGCACATGACGAGCGAGGGCTTGCGGGCTTTGAGTACTTCCCATCCTAGGCCGAGTCTATCCATAACGCCGGGTCGGAAGCTCTCGACAACGACATCCGCCGTGTCTAGCATCGATAAAAACGCTTGATGATCGTCAGGATGCTTAAGGTCTAAATGAATAATTTGTTTGCCACGGTTCACCGCAATGAACATTTGGGAGAGGTCATGGCGAACGTGCATCATCGAGCGCGCATAATCACCCGCGCCTTTGTCCTCGATCTTGATAATCTTGGCGCCCATATCGGCCAGATGCATGGTCGCGACTGGGCCCGGAAGTAGTCGGGTCAGGTCGAGCACGGTGATGCCAGCCAGTGGTAACAGGATGGCTGAGGGCGAGACTGAGGATGAGTGCGAGGGTACGTTAGAGGGTAAGGATCTCGTCATGCCGAGATTATGCTTCAAACCTCGGCATCAGCGTTTAGGGACGATGCTCAGGGCACGGGGCCGTGTTTACGCCCGCAGCGATGGTTCTGCGGGCGACGGCGCTTAGATTTGTTGCGGATAGATCAGGTCCTTGCCTCCTTCGCTGGCGGCGCATCGGGTGCCTCCTGCTCGGCCGGTCTTTTACGCCCAGTGGCGGCGGCAGATGTTGGATCCGCTACCAGCAACTGCGATGCATGCGACGCGCGTACTTGCGATCGCCACAATTCGAGCACAAGCTTGTCAACATCGGGAATAACTTCCTTCGTATGCGCATCGTTAAGTGTGTCAGCAATATGTAGGGCAAGCTGCCAATCAAGGATTCGATGCAACTGCTGAGGCATAGACCAAGGCAAATCGCGAGCGGCACGAATCGCTTGCTGCCAAGCGTTCACGATAGCTTCGCAAGCCGCGAGCGGTAGGCCGAGTTTAATCTGACACTGATATGCCAGATCAGGATGGGCGTCTGCTAGTGAAGCCCTGTTCTCAAACTTTCTGAGCCAGGCAACCGGATTCGCACAGAACTGATGCAGCGGTCGCGATGTATGTGGGATCGCGGTTTCGAGTACCTGCCGACATTGAATAGTCAGAGCATTCGCACCGTCGATAGGTTCATTGGCAGCTTTGCTCAACAGGTTACGCGCCAGGCTTTCCAAAAAACGATTGCTATCGGTATCACTATCCTGTGCCACCTTCCAATCGACCGACCAGCGAGC
>JAIXQV010000058.1 GCA_027485535.1 Oxalobacteraceae bacterium
ATTCATGTCGAGCGAGTCGATGGCCATCAGCGGCTCGAAGGAAGTCGGGTCGGTGAGTCGCGCGCGTTTTAGCGCCTCGGGTAATACACTGTCGACGAAAACAAGCTGGCCCGTAATCGGGTCATAGCGCTTGTCAAAGGTGCCGCCGGTGGCAATGATGCGTAGGGTCATGGTGGTATCTCAGGTAAAGCTGACCATGATAGCGCGATAAAAAAAGGAGTGGCTCCTAAGGAACCACTCCTGAAATGCTGAGCAGCGCTCGCGTTAATCGCTTACGCTGCCCGCCATCCGAGACAAGATGGACCGCCATGGTAAAAGCGGTGACCTATAGAAATCCAATGCTAAGTTGGCATGGGTTTATGTTTGGGCTTGCAAATGGTTTACGCCATCGGGCAGATGGTTCGAATATTGCCCACGTTATTCGCCTTACGAACGCGCAGTGATGCCAGTAAACTACTTGCTGAAACTTTTTTATATCCTTGCTTCATGAAGCCACTTGCGCCAGGCACCGTTATCTTCCACCGCTATAGAGGCTATGGGGTCATCACTGCCGTTAATCTGATGACCGGCTGGGTATCGGCGCGTTTCGGCAGTGAGGGGCGAACGCTCGATTTGAATTTATCCTGCGATCAGGTTCAACATGCCGATGGCGAACCAATTCATTTTCGTGTGGCGCCGCCGGACCGCATGCCGCATGGTCGTTTGATGGCGATGATGCGTTGCCTGCATGAGGCGGGGTATCAGCGTCTCTATCTCTATAGCTGGCCGAAACCCTCCGGGCTTCACTGGCGCTGGCATCTATTCACAGGTAAGCGAGATTGGTATCGGCGCAGCTTGCGCGAGGGTTGGTATGGCTCCGGTGCCGAGTACAACTTGAATCCTGTGCTCGGTTGGGGCGATAGCCCGGGTGATTCCGTGACTGAGCTTTGCTCAGCATTGGCACGCTTCGACCCGCAAGGCTTGGCACAAGCGCTTGGTCGCGATGAAGATCATGCGCGTTGGTTCGCCGACGTTTGCGATGCCCTACTTCCCGATTATGCCTTCTCGCTGGGTATGGAGAGCGCCGAGGGAGCTATGCCCGATGCTCTACCGGTCATCGCACTCCGTACCAACGTGCCCGCCTACCGAGGCCGGCCCCTCCCGTGGCCGCCCGGCTGGGCTGCTTTGTGGTCGGGGTCACGGCGCCCTCTCATGCCCTTGATCGATTCTGTCCGATATTGAGCCTTGGTGTGAGCGCTGAGCACAGTATGACTGCCCCACAGGGCGTGCTACAGATGCGCGATGGTGTCGCGCCAAGCTACGCATGGTTACCCCATGGAGATTGGCCGACCTTAGGCGCCTACTTGGCTGTTCGTTTCCCGATGGTGCCCGAGCAGGCCTGGCGCGCCCGTATGGCGCGCGGCGACGTCCGAGATGCTCACGGCAAAACGCTCGCTTATGACGATCATTTCGTTGGGGGTCAGCGGATTTTTTATTACCGCGAGCGTATCAACGAGGCCCCGATTCCATTCGAAGAAACGGTGCTTTACCAAGACGATGAGTTGATGGTGGTAGACAAGCCGCACTTCGTGCCGGTGACCCCGGGTGGACGTTTTCTGCATGAATCCTTATTGGTGCGCTTGCGCCGCAAAACTGGCTTGCAAAGCATCTCGCCGATTCATCGTCTCGACCGAGAGACCGCGGGTGTAATGCTTTTTTCGGTTAACCCTGCAACGCGGCCACTATGGCAATCACTGTTTCGCTTTCGACGTGTTGAAAAAGTCTATGAGGCATTAGCCCCCTTGCGCGCCGACTTGTCCTTACCGTGTCGGGTTTCCAGTCGTATCGTGCGCGATGAGCAGTTTTTCCGCGTGAGGGAAGTCGATGGTGAACCTAACGCGTTCACGCGTGTGGAGTTGGTTTCGCGGATAGGCAATGTTGGACTTTACCGCTTGCTGCCCGAGACTGGAAAGATGCACCAGTTACGCATTCATATGAGTTCACTCGGCTTACCGATTTTAAATGACTCGTTTTATCCGTTCGCTACCGAGTCCAGCAACGAGGATTTTTCCTCGCCGCTTAAGTTGCTCGCTCGTTCAATCCAATTCATCGATCCTGTGCGAGGTATTGAGCGCTCATTTCAAAGCGTGCGATCACTGTGACGATCGCTGACGCTTCACCCATCGGCACGGATGCGCAAGTACCGCGAAGTGCGTTTATCGCGCTTGGTCTAGCTGCTTTTGGCAGCGGAATGTCAATGCGGGTGGCCGACCCGATGTTAGTTCGCTTGTCATCCGAGTTTTCGGTCACCGTGGGTACGGTATCTGCTGTCATCACCGCTTTTAGTATGGCTTATGGCATCGCGCAGTTGTTATTTGGTCCGCTTGGGGATCGTTACGGCAAATACTTTGTTATTGCATTCGGCTGCTTGTTTTGCTCGGTCACGACTTTACTGTGCGCAGCCGCTACCAATTTCTCTACGCTGCTGGCGGCGCGGTTACTCGCGGGAGCGAGTTGTGCCGCATTAATCCCATTATCAATGGCCTGGATTGGGGACGTGGTGCCGTATGAGCGCCGCCAGGCGGTTCTCGCCAGATTCATGATCGGTTTGATTCTAGGTAATGGTGTGGGCGTCTTGCTCGGTGGTTTCTGTGCGGATTACCTG
>JAIXQV010000082.1 GCA_027485535.1 Oxalobacteraceae bacterium
GGTGATGAAACAGGTCAGGAGCATGGTTCGGACGAGACGACCGAACTGGCTGAAGCGGAGGCTGAAGTTGTCAGCGACCCGGATCTGACATTTAAGGTTGAAGAAGAGGAAGCAGCCCCTTGGGCCTTGTCCATTCATCTTGAGGAGCGTATCGCGAGCCTCGGTGAATCGACTGCAAAAGTAAACCGAGAACTTGACCGCTTTGAACAATCGATACAACGCTTGGCGAAACGGATAGCGAAATGAGCGACGAAGCAAAAGATGGCAGCACACCGGAGGTGAAGCTTGACGCCGCCGGCGGCTTCATGCCTGAACCGCCTCCGCCGTCCTTGAGCCCGGAGGAAGCTGGCGAAGGTATTAATGGCGATATCGAGATTGCCAATACGATGCCCGATGGCTCGGTGGCGGTGCCGCATGACACCGCCAAACGTGCACTCGAGGCAGTACAAATTCTGGTTGAGAATAACCGCGCAGCATCGCAACAGCTCGAATCGCTGATGAGCATTGTGCTGGATGCCGCCGAAGTTGCTAACCGTTCGGCCGCTGCCGTTGCTACCACCGGTGGTCATGTCAATAAGGCTGCAGAAAAATTAATCGATGGTGCCAAGCGCACCTCGATGCAAGCCAAACTGATCCTCGGTATCACCGGCGCAATTCTGGTGGGCACCGCAGGTGTATTCAGTTTCATGAGCGTGCAGCTGCAAAACAAAGTAGCGCAGCTGGATGAAATGATGCTTGCCGTCGGCAAACGTGCGGTAGATCTGAAGCGCCGTATGGAAAGCATGGACGATATCCATACCGCACTGGAAGAGCTGAAACTGGCGCAGGAAACCACGCACTCGGTGCAGGCGGCGATTGAAGAAAAAATCGCGCGAATCTCCGAAGCACCTAAAGCGGCGCCAAAGCCTGAACCTAAGCCTGCGCCCGCCGCTGCACCTGCAAAACCGGTATCCAGCAACGAGAAAAAAGAATCCTCTGCCGAAGCAAGCCCTGCACCTCAGCCTGACCGTAAGGCAGAAGCGCGTGCCAAGGCAGAATTAGCCAAGCTGGAAGCAGCGCGCGCAGAAGCCGCCCGTGCAGAGGCTGCCAATAAAGCATTGCTGCAACAACTCACCGCGCTCGACGGTATGTTGAAAGATCAGTCGAAGGCTGTGAAAGATTTGTCGGGTCAGTTCAACCGTCTGCAAGGTTCGGTCTCGACCGTCGAAGGCGTGAAGAAAGATGTCGAGGTGCTAGCGCAGCAGCAAAAGCAGCGTGAAAAAGAAATGGCTGAAGAACTCGCCTCTGAAAAAGCGCGTCGCGAGAAAGAGCTGAAAGATAAAGAGCGCGAACTGGCCCGTGAGCGTGAACGCGCCCGCGAACGTGACGCCGCCAAAGAACGTGAGCTAGCGCGTGAACGTGAAGCCGCAAAAGAACGTCAAGCAGCGGCAGAAGCAGCCAAAGCACGCGACGCTAACAAAGAGCGCGTCGTCAGCTACGCGCGTGATCAGTCCAAGCCAAATAACACCGTTCCGGGTACCAAGGTGCCGGCTTACACCACCAACAGCGGCACCAAGACGGAGTAATCCAGCTTGAGCCGATAGAAAAATGCCACCTGCGGGTGGCATTTTTTTGCTGTTAGCCACCGATTCGCCCCCCCGAGCTAAAGCGAAGTAACACCTGGGTTTTTGCACAGTTAACTTTCTAAAGTTTTCCGCCCCGCGACCGACTCTGGAATGGTGGAGACTCGCCTACAACTTTCTGGCAATTGGCTAGCAATGCGCTCAGGCACCACCACGTCCATAGCGCCCACAGCAGATGATGCAAAGATTATTGATGTGGCAACATCAAAACTCCAGCAACCGCAAGCGACGACCACCGACCTTGAGCTCGCGAACACCTCCTGGCTGGTACTGAAGGATAAAGTCAGCCAGTACTCCAGCATGGTGGCCGTCGTTCAGGTGGCGCAGGACGATCTCGGCTCGATTGCCAGCTATCTGACGCAAATACAGCAAGGCTATGACGCACTCGCGGGGATGGCCGAAGGATCGCAGGCGCAAGCCGATCAGCGCGATGCCATCGCACAGTTGGAGCTAACACTGTCCGACTTCATCGGTCGCCGCAGTGTGACGATGTCTGATATCTCGCTGATTTCATCGCCGACCGGCACCTTCGACGACGCTGCGTTCAAGGCAATCGACATGGATGCCTCGACCGCGAGCACCGATAACGATACGTTCGCGATACTTGAAGTCGACTTGGCCGAGGTCCTGACCTCAACGCACGAGGCTAGTACGTGCCCAATTTGTCAGGCGATGGCAGCAGGGCAAAAGGTCACCACCGGTGGGGCTAAGTTCGATAATTTGGGCTTTAGCGCACCAAGGAGCGCTGAAGCACCCGCGACGAATACCGCGAATGTGACCGGTGCAACCACCATTAGCACTTCGACCGCCAGCTATGTTGAGGCGATCCGCAGCGGCGCTATCTGGAACCTGTCAGCCGGTGAGACGCTAAGTTACTCGTACTATACAGGGGCGGTAAGCTATAACGCCGCTGTCTACGGCGGTTTAACCCTCAACGCGCCGCTGGGTGCGAGCGCCATCTCTGCTGCAAATCAGGCCTTCCTTGATCAGGCATTCACCGCATGGGATTCAGCCGCGGCGTTTACGATGGAAAAGGTCACTGAATCTGGCACTGCTGTCGGCGAACTCAGAAGCGCCTACACCACCAGAACCTATGCCAGTGCCGGCAGTGCCGCTTATGCCTACTACCCAGACAGCACCGTCGTCGGCGGCGATATCTGGTACATCGACGACCAAGCGACGAATTTGGATTTCTCACCAGGTGGTTATGGCTACTACACAGCACTGCATGAAATCGGCCATGCACTGGGCCTGAGTCACTCGTTTGATGGCACTTCGTCCGCCGGAGCTACGCTCTCGGCAGCGAACGATATTGCAAGAAATACGGTGATGACCTACACCCAGTACGATAGAAACCAATACTGGGTGCAAAATGGTACTTCCTTGAGCGCCAGATACTTCTACGCAACCACACCAGGCCTATACGACGTGGCTGCCATGGAGCATCTGTACGGCACCAACTCAACCACCAATGCGACCAATACGGTCCATCAATTCGCCAATTGGACTGCATCCTCGCCACTCTATTTTCAGACGATCGTTGACACTGGTGGTGCCGATACCTTAGATGCCTCTGCACAAGCGCGCAGCAGTACGATTAATCTGACCCCGGGTACATTTTCTTCGTTGGGTATATTCACTGAAGCCCAGCAAGAAGCGTATTGGGCAACCGTACTCGGCGGTGCGATCGACATTCCATCCACCAGCATCTCCAGCGGTAGTGGTACCGGTGTCGCTAGCCGGACTGCGCTATACACGGGTGCTGACAACGTGGGTATCGCGTTTAGCGCAACGATTGAAAACGCACTTGGTGGTGCTGGCGCCGACACAATCACCGGCAATACCGCAAACAATGCCCTCAAAGGAAATGCCGGCAATGACACCATCGACGGTGGCACAGGTACTGATACAGCCGTATTTAGCGGGGCAAAGGCCAACTACACGATTTCTGGTCTCGGAACCGCGACGGTAACCGTCACTAATAACGTGGGTACAGACGGAACCGATACGCTGACAAACATAGAATTTTTGGAGTTCTCCGATATCACTGTTGACACCTCTGACGCTACCGGAAACACCACCTCAGCTACAGCAGCCGGCGGCGCAATTGCCGCGGCAACCGCTGGAGCTGCGGTAGCCGCGTCGTCGTCATCATCATCTTCATCGTCCACTTCGTCATCCAGTGGCGGCGGCGGTGGCGGTGGCGGAGCGGGCGGGTTTGGATTTGATAACAGTACAGCCCTCGGCAAGCGCAACTTCGCCCGCTGGCGTGGCGCCTACCTGGCTGAGCAAAGAGCGGCAAGAGCCGCGGAACGCGGGGATATGGCCGAGGCCCATCTTATTAGCGCAACCAAAACCGCGAATGTTCAAGCAGAAAGTAATCGGCAAGCCCGAGCACTGAGTGCAGCCGTTGATATCGCTACTGCACAAAAATCAGCAGTCGCCAAGCTTGCGAGTGAGCTATATGCAAAATCTAATCTCATATCGGGTAACCCCTCTGCGATACAGTCCATGTTGGCTAGTACGCAGTCAGCTAAACAAGTCGGTAGCACCACAGCCAATGCTCTCAGTAGCACCAGCGCAGCTGAAAAAGCGGCAATGACCAATACCTCGTCA
>JAIXQV010000077.1 GCA_027485535.1 Oxalobacteraceae bacterium
GCGGTGGGAGAAAAGGGTCAAGGGAATTGTTCAACATAACAACCATCTCCTAAATAAGCGCAGGGCCTCGCCCGCTCAAAGGGGGTGAGTGTTTAAAGTCTCAGGGTGGTTCACCGAATAGTTAGATATGTCCAATACGGGCCAGAAGGTTCGGTAATACGCAGCCTGAAAAACGAATCGTATGAAGTATGAACGGCGACATTTGGCAGGAGCCTCGCAGCAGGCATAGCCTCCGCTTGTATAATCCGCCTCAGTTATATAAATCGCATAAAGTCCTCCACATCATGTCCCAGACCCATTTCGGTTATCAGCAAGTCCCCGAATCACAGAAGGTGAAGAAGGTCGCCGAGGTGTTTCATTCCGTCGCTGCGAAATACGATGTGATGAATGACTTTATGTCGGCGGGTTTGCACCGTTTGTGGAAGGCATTCACGATCGCGCAAGCCGGTATCAGGCCTGGTTTTAGGGTGCTAGATATCGCAGCTGGTACCGGTGATCTGACCGCAGCATTTGCTAAACGAGCAGGATCGAGTGGCGAGGTTTGGCATACCGATATCAATGAATCCATGCTGCGCGTCGGTCGCGATCGCATGATCAATAAAGGATTGCTGCTGCCTACGCTGATCTGCGATGCTGAGAAATTGCCGTTTCCTGATAATTACTTTGACCGAGTATCTGTGGCGTTCGGCTTGCGTAACATGACGCACAAGGAACTGGCGCTGGCTGAGATGCGCCGCGTCCTGAAGCCCGGCGGAAAATTACTGGTGCTGGAGTTTTCTAAGGTCGCTGAGCCGCTACAAAAGCCGTACGACCTTTATTCCTTCAAAGTACTGCCGTGGTTGGGCAAGCAAATCGCTGATGATGCCGATAGCTACCGGTATCTGGCAGAGTCGATTCGTATGCACCCGGATCAAGAGACCTTGAAAGCCATGATGCAAGACGCTGGCTTGGAGCGCGTGGAGTATTTCAATCTGACGGCGGGCGTGGCGGCACTGCATGTGGGCGTGAAGCTTTGACCACAACCACTTTTCCGGATCGTCCCCTGATCGCCGCCATTAACCATGTGCTTGCGCGTCAACCTGCGCTACGCGAAAAGCTTCGACCGCATGCAGCGAAGGCGGCATGTATCGATGTGGGCCTCACTCGGCTAAATTTGGCAATTGCTGCCGACGGTTTGCTGCAGCCCGCCTCCAGCGAGCCGAATGTCACCATCACGATTCAACCGTCGAATTTGCCACGGATGCTGAGCGACATGGATCGTGCGTTTTCGTACGTGACGATCAGCGGTGATGCGGATTTCGCACGGGTGATTTCCGAGCTTGCCAATGAGTTGCGGTGGGAACTGGAAGAAGAACTCGCGCCTTGGGTAGGCGATATTGCCGCTGTGCGAATCGCGAACGCTGCGCGCCAGTTCCTTGGTACGGCAAAGAGCACCGCGCAAAAGCTGGTAGACAACATGGCCGAGTACTGGCTGGAAGAAAACCCGACGCTACTGTACCGCCATGCGGGGGAGGAGTTTGCTGCTGACGTTGCACGGCTGCGCGATGATGTCGAGCGATTGAGCAAACGCGTCGAGCAGATTGAGCGACGCACGCGTACTCATTTAGGTGCTGCATGATCACGCGTGCGCTTCGTGTATTAAAGATTGTCAGTATTGTCCTGCGCTTTGGTTTGGATGAGATTGTGCTGTCCAGTGCGCGTCGACCGATTCCATTGCGGTTGATGGCAATCGTGTTTTTTTGGCGCGATCTCTCTGCAGCGCGCGGGGTACGTCTTAGGCGCGCACTCGAAGAGCTGGGCCCAATTTTTGTGAAATTTGGCCAGCTACTGTCAACGCGGCGCGATTTGATGCCACCTGATATCGCTGACGAACTCGCGCTGCTACAGGATCGTGTGCCGCCATTTGCCTCTGACTTGGCGATCGCCGAGATCACGCGTGCGCTCGGCGAGTCACCAGACCAGTTATTCGGCAGCTTTCAGCGCGAGCCGGTGGCATCCGCCTCGGTGGCGCAGGTGCATTTCGCGACGCTGAAAGATGGCACTGAGGTCGCGGTGAAGGTGCTGCGCCCGGGTATTTTGCGAGCCATTGAGAGTGATATCGCACTCATGCGCATCATCGCTGTTTGGGTTCATCGATGGTCGGAAGATGGTCGGCGTCTGCGGCCGCGTGAGGTCGTTGCGGAGTTTGACAAATACCTGCATGACGAGCTCGACTTGATGCGAGAGGCGGCCAACGGTAGTCAGTTGAGGCGCAATTTCGAGCAGTCAGCCTTGTTGCTGGTGCCTCAGATGTACTGGGATTATTGTGCTGAATCCGTGATCGTGATGCAGCGCATGCACGGCATTCCGATTTCACAAATTGATAGGCTGCGTGAAGCCGGTGTCGATTTGCAAAAATTATCTCGCGATGGTGTTGAAATCTTTTTTACGCAGGTATTTAGGCATGGGTTCTTTCACGCGGATATGCATCCGGGGAATATCCTGGTATCGACCGACCCGGCCACCTTTGGTCGGTATATCGCGCTTGATTTCGGTATCGTCGGCACACTGACCGATTTCGACAAAGATTATTTGTCGCAAAATTTCCTGGCCTTTTTCCGGCGTGATTACCGACGCGTGGCACAAGCGCATATTGAATCCGGGTGGGCACCGGCAGAAACTCGCGTTGATGAGTTGGAAGCGGCGGTGCGCGCCTGTTGCGAACCGATCTTCAACAAACCATTAGCCGAGATATCATTCGGACAAGTGTTACTGCGTTTATTCCAGACCTCGCGTCGTTTC
The DNA here is from genome assembly GCA_027485535.1 of Oxalobacteraceae bacterium. Taxonomy (GTDB): domain Bacteria; phylum Pseudomonadota; class Gammaproteobacteria; order Burkholderiales; family Burkholderiaceae_D; genus Pernthalerella. The sequence continues at coordinate 2,782 of JAIXQV010000077.1, forward strand.
AATATCGAAGTTCAGCCGCAGCTGGTGCTGTTGCAAAAAACCCTGCTCAATATTGAGGGCCTTGGGCGGCAACTAGACCCGAATCTGGACTTGTGGCAGACCGCCAAGCCCATTCTCGAGCAGTGGGTGAAAGAGCAGATCGGCTGGCGTGGCTTTCTTGACAAGATCAAGGCAGAGGCTCCCCAGTTTGCCCAGATCCTGCCGACGTTGCCACGCTTGCTACAACAGAGTTTGTCTTCCCGGGCTGAGCCAGCACCTGACCACAGTGCCTTGCTCAAACGCCTCGTTTCAGAGCAGCGACGCACCAATCTCTTGCTCGGGGTGATCGTCTACTTCGGCGGCGGCCTGCTGGCCGGCATTTTGCTGGTTCAGCTTTTGATTCGCATGCACGGCGGCGACTAAGAGTTTCAATCTAGGCACTAACCGAATGCCTGCGCCTGACTGCCAAACAGCGATCTCATGCGATTCGTACCATGCGCTCAGTCTGATGAGCGTAATCCGCTCAAGAAAAATCGTGCCCCCTGAAGAAATCACGCGGCTATAATCGCGCAAAATTTTTTCGGCAATCAATTTTCCCCGCCGGGAGCCACAATGAATACTCTGCTGGCATTTGTGCTGGTCTATTTACTAATTTCGATCAGCATTGGCCTGTATGCCGCGACTCGCGTGAAGAACGCAACTGACTACGCCGTCGCCGGTCGCTCACTGCCCCTGCCCGTTGTCATTGCTACCGTATTTGCGACTTGGTTCGGCTCCGAGACTGTGCTCGGTATTCCGGCACGCTTTGCAGAGCACGGACTGGGCGGTACGGTAGAAGACCCGTTTGGCGCATCCTTATGCCTTATTTTTGTCGGGATGTTCTTCGCGCGCAAGCTGTACCGTATGAACTTGCTGACCATCGGCGACTACTACAAACAACGCTATAACCGCACGGTGGAGATCATCGTATCGCTCTGCATCGTGTCCTCCTACCTCGGGTGGGTCTCGGCACAAATCACTGCCATGGGCCTGGTGTTCAGCGTGCTGACCGGTGGTGCTATCCCGATGTCATATGGCATGGTGCTGGGTGCAGCAATCGTACTGTTGTACACCTTGTTCGGCGGTATGTGGTCGGTAGCGCTGACGGACGCCTTCCAGATGCTGTTGATCGTCGCTGGCATGATCTTCATTGCCTGGGTGATCTCTGATGCTGCGGGCGGCGCTGGCAAGGTGATTGCCCATGCTTCTGAAGCGGGCAAGTTGCGCTTCCTGCCCGAAATGACCTTGCCCAGTATGCTCGCGTTTATTGGCGGGGCTGTGACCATCATGTTCGGCTCTATCCCGCAGCAGGATGTGTTTCAGCGTGTGATGTCGGCACGCAACGAGAGCATCGCCGCTTCGGGTGCCGTTATCGGTGGTTCGATGTACTTCTTCATTGCGTTCATTCCGATGTTTCTGGTGTATGCCTCGCAGCTGATCGATCCGCAGCTGTTCGCATCGCTGTTGGAAGAGGATTCGCAGCTAATTCTGCCGACGCTGATCTTGCGTGACACGCCGCTGTTTGCACAGATCATGTTCTTCGGTGCGCTGCTATCGGCCATCATGTCCACCGCTAGTGGCACCTTGTTAGCGCCGAGCGTGACGCTGACCGAGAACATTATTCGCGAGATACGGCCGATGAATGACCAGCAGCTACTGCTTACGACGCGCATCGTGGTGTTTTGTTTCACGATTGTCGTGACCACCTTCGCGCTCATGTCGCAGGGCATGCCGATTTACGAGATGGTTGGTAATTCCTACAAAGTGCCCTTGGTCGGTGCCTTCATACCCTTGGTGATGGGCTTGTATTGGAAACGTGCCACCACGCAGGGCGCCTTGGTATCGGTGATTGGTGGTTTGCTGTCGTGGGTGCTGATGGAGATTTTTGGCGCCGAATCGATCTGGCCGCCGCAACTGGTCGGCCTGCTGGTTGCCTTCTTCGGCATGATTGTTGGCTCGCTTGCCCCGCAGCGCTTGGGGCAGCAAGCGGAACATCAGCCCGCCTGAGCGGCCCGAGCTGCCTGCGGGCGCGCCTGTCACCCCGCTAAGCCTCTGCGCCGCTGCTGTCGACGCGCCGTGCGTATCGTTGCTCTCTGCGAAAACCCCCTATAATCGAGGGTTTTCGAAAATTCGCAGGGAGAAACTCGTGCCGATCTACGCCTACCGCTGCGAAGCCTGCGGCTTCGCGAAAGACGCGCTGCAAAAAGTCTCTGACGCGCCCCTTACCGACTGCCCGGCCTGCGGCGAGGCGAAATTCAAGAAGCAACTCACGGCTGCCGGATTCCAGTTGAAGGGCTCCGGCTGGTATGTGACGGATTTTCGCAATGGCTCGAATTCGGGCAAATCCAGCCCACAGGAGGCGACCAAGAGCGAAGGTGCAAGCAGTGGCGCCAGCGAGAGCGCCGCCAGCGGCAGCAGTGGTAGTGGCAGTGGCGGAAGTGGCGATGCCAGCGCTAGCAGTAGCAGTGCTGGCAGCACAGCATCATCCGCCGGATCTTCAAGTGGCGGCGATAGCGCGGGTACCAAGTCCGCCTCTGCGGCCTGAGCGAGTAGCGCATGCGCAAATATTTCATAACTGGTTTACTGGTGCTGGTGCCCTTGGTGATCACGCTCTGGGTATTAAACCTGATCGTCGGTACGCTGGATGGCTCCTTGGTGCTGCTGCCACCTGAGTGGCGCCCCGAGTCATTGTTCGGTTTCCATCTGCCGGGCTTTGGCACCATGGTTACGCTGTTGATTGTTTTCGTTACCGGCCTGGTGACGCAAAACATTATTGGCAACCGCGTACTGCGTCTGTGGGAGTTGCTGCTGCAACGCATACCGGTAGTCAACTCAATTTACTCGAGCGTCAAGCAGGTCTCCGATACTTTGCTGTCGTCCAGTGGCAATGCGTTTCGCAAGGCACTGCTGGTTCAGTACCCGCGTGAAGGCGTCTGGACCATTGCATTTCAAACCGGTGTGCCTGGTGGTGATGTCAAAAATCATCTCGTGGGCGACTACGTCAGTGTCTACGTGCCGACGACACCCAACCCGACGTCGGGTTTTTTCTTGATGCTACCGAGATCCGACGTGATTGAGCTTGAGATGAGCGTCGACGAGGCGCTGAAGTACATCGTATCGATGGGCGTAGTTGCGCCACCCGATAAAAAACTAACGACGGCAACAACGCCGAAGAACCACTAATACTTCTGATCTGTCGAGATTTTATTCATGTCTATGCGTACACATTACTGCGGCCTGACCTCCGAGGCGCAGATGGGCCAAACCGTGAGCCTGTGCGGCTGGGTACACCGCCGTCGTGATCATGGCGGTGTAATTTTTATTGACCTGCGCGATCGCGAGGGCTTGGTCCAGGTCGTGTGCGACCCGGATCGTGCCGACATGTTCAAAGCGGCAGAAGCGGTTCGTAATGAATTTTGCTTGCGGATTACCGGACTCGTACGTGCACGTCCCGCTGGCACTGAAAACGCTGGCCTTACCTCTGGCAAGATCGAGGTGCTGTGCCATGAGCTCGAGGTACTCAACCCCTCTGTCACGCCGCCGTTTCAGCTGGATGACGACAATTTGTCCGAGACCACGCGCCTCACGCATCGCGTGCTAGACCTGCGTCGCCCGCAGATGCAAAACAACCTGCGTCTGCGCTACCGCGTGTCGATGGAGGTGCGCAAGTTCCTCGATGCGAATGGATTCATCGACATCGAAACACCGATGCTGACCAACTCCACTCCCGAGGGTGCGCGTGATTATCTGGTGCCGTCACGTGTCAACGCTGGCCACTTCTTTGCGCTGCCCCAGTCACCACAGCTGTTCAAGCAATTGCTGATGGTATCCA
>JAIXQV010000007.1 GCA_027485535.1 Oxalobacteraceae bacterium
TACAATTCTTCCACGTACGGGGCATTGCCTCCAAACAGATAGGAGTTGGAGAAATACTGCTGCATCATCGCTGCTCACCTTTCTTCGCGTTTCGCGAAGCATTAGCGGGTTCATCAACCATCCGCACTGCGGCCACACCGTTTAGCGGATTGCAAAAATTGCGGGGGGGACGTCTTTAACCGCCCGCACGCTCAGCAAGTGAGCGAGCCGAAAGAGTATCACAACAGGTAGGCTGTAAAGAAGGCAATCCTCGGAATTTTTTGGACTTTTGAAATAAAAAGACCACCTGCTGGTGGCCTTGAATGACACTCCCTAGTGCCCTGCCCGAGACTCCTAGATCCACTGCATCTCGTGCATCAGGGACGCCACGCTCCACCGGGAATGCCTTTGTCCGAAACTCAGCTCTCTGACGCAGCATCGTAATCGTGAAAGTGTAGCGCAGGCACCTTGAAGTTTTGGTGAGCGCTCAAGGCATTTTTCACTTCTTGTTTCAAAAGGCGAATGTCTTCTTTGCCTAGGCGGCTGTTTTGGGCAAGGACGATCAGGCGAGTGCAACAGTAATCCCGAGAGTACCGGTCCGTTAATTCAGCCGCCTTCCGGATTGCGCCCGTGAAGGCACTGCTCAGTCTTCCTTCGATACCACGAATACGGCTGGGTAACGGAACCCGCATGCTGCAACAAATCGCGCATAAGATCGATGAAGCATCATCCAGCTTTCCGGCTTCAACTGCATACTCGGTGGCGAGGCGCATTTGTTTCGCCAGTTTGCCGCTCGTCCCTTTTGGAGCGAATGTGCAAAGAGGAATCGAGAATTTACCGATCAGAGAAACAAAACGGTCCTTGAGGGCCCCTTCTCCATCGGTCTTAAATACCATACTGTTAATGATCCAGTCGGATACCAGATCCAGCAGAGCCCTTCCTTTCCCCGTCGTGGCCAATATTGATCTGCCCTCGTATACGCACCCACAAGTATCAATCTTCTTTAAATACCCATGATCTTCAGAGAAGGCTGCACCCATGAATTTAACCAGCTGTCTGCTGCAATATCGATCGCTCAAGAGGCAGCGAACGATCGTTCCAGATTGGATAAATTCATGAACAGACCGGGAAATCCAGCTCCAGCGTTTTTTATCAGGAATCACAGAAAGTGTTCGCTGCACGTCCAGTTCAGACATCGGATAAGGCAGCGAGTGCCTCGCAAGCAGACTTAGTTCGAGCATTGCAAAACCCTGCTTGCTTCGACCAGCTGCATCTAGTAGCTTTTCCATCACACCGCGCTTTGCTAATCGGCGGCAGAGCCCCCTGTCCTCGCCTAATGACTTACTAAGGATCGCGCACGCCTGTAACAAATCATCCGCTGTGAGTCTGTCGAGCAATCGAGGCATGGTCGCAAGAATCGCATCCTTCTGCGATGGCGACGACTTGGCGCATACGTCCAGAAAGTGACGGAACTCGCCCACAGACAAGCTTTCGCGATGAGAACATACGGTGACGATGAAGTCCGGATAGGTTCGACTGACATCGCCAGCTTCAATATCCTGTCGCTTGCTTGTAAGTTTACGGAGTACAGGCTCACGAAATAGGCGCACCCCCGAATCGAAAGATGGGTCGACCAATGTCAGCAATGTGGATTGCCAGCACTTTATTTCTTTCTGGATTTTCGCAGCCCGAGACCAGACCTGTTTGAGTAGCGGCTTCACCTCGTCCGCCTTCCATTTCGACAGGGAGCGACAGCTTGAAGCCAGGCTATTGAGATCACGCCAAGGCGCTTTTGACTTGACACCCGGGAGCTGAAACACAATTTCGTTCAGAACATCATTAGGCAGTGAAGTAATTAGGAAACGATTGGCAACCGGATTCATACGCGCTCCTGAGAAGTTAGCAGAGTGAGTATGAATCAAGCGTCAACCGGTTCCCTTCCCCGGAATTAAACGAAAAAAAGCGAGCCGAAGCCCGCTTGATTTTGAAGCGAATGAAAGTCAGATCAACGCTTGGCCATTGGCGGCACATCGCGCCGCTCCGAACCGATAAATAACTGCCGTGGACGGCCAATCTTTTGCTCAGGATCGGAGATCATTTCCTTCCACTGCGCAATCCAACCCACGGTACGGGCCATCGCAAAAATACCGGTGAACAGCGATACCGGAATACCCAGCGCCGATTGCACAATACCGGAGTAGAAATCGACGTTCGGGTACAGCTTGCGGGAGACGAAGTAGTCATCTTCCAATGCAATCTTCTCGAGCGCCATCGCTAGCTTGAACAAGGGGTCATTCTGCAAGCCGAGTTCGTTCAGCACCTCGTGGCAGGTCTCACGCATCAGCTTCGCGCGCGGATCGTAGTTCTTGTACACGCGGTGACCAAAACCCATCAGCTTCACATTCGAGTTCTTGTCCTTCACCTTGGCGACGAACTCACCAATCTTCTCGACGCCGCCGTCACGTTGAATGTCCTGCAGCATCTGCAGCGCTGCCTCATTCGCACCGCCGTGTGCCGGGCCCCACAAGCAGGCAATACCCGCCGCGATACACGCAAACGGATTCGCACCCGACGAACCCGCCAAACGTACTGTAGATGTTGAGGCGTTTTGCTCATGGTCGGCATGCAAAATCAGGATGCGATCCAGTGCGCGCACCAGCACCTCATTAACTTTGTAATCCGCCGCCGGGGTCGCAAACATCATGCGCATGAAGTTGGCGCTGTAGGACAGATCATTACGCGGATAGACAAACGGCTGACCGACCGAGTATTTGTACGCCATCGCCACCAGCGTCGGCATCTTGGCCACCAAACGAATCGCTGATACATCACGATGCTTAGGATCGTTGATGTCGAGCGAGTCATGGTAGAACGACGCCAATGCACCCACCGTACCGACTAGCACGGACATCGGGTGTGCGTCGCGTCGGAAACCTCGGAAGAAAAACTGCATCTGCTCATGCACCATGGTGTGATTGGTCACCGTGGCGACAAACTCCGCTTTCTGAGCGGGGTTTGGCAGCTCACCATGCAGCAACAAGTAGCAGGTTTCCAGGAAGTCGCAATTCACCGCGAGTTGCTCGATCGGATAACCGCGATACAGCAACTCACCCTTGTCGCCATCGATGTAAGTGATCGATGAATTACAGGCGGCGGTCGACATGAAGCCGGGGTCATAGGTGAACATCCCGGTCGCGCCGTATAGCTTGCGGATGTCGAGCACGTCCGGCCCAATCGAGCCAGCGTACACAGGAAATTCAACCGATGGCGAACCATTGGAGAACGAGAGCGTTGCTTTCACATCGGACTGTTTCATGGCGTTACCTTCAACTCAAAAAATATGTAAATGATTACAAGAACAAATTATTCGATCGCTAGGCCTGACGCAGTTTGCTGAGCAAGGCACTCACGTTGGGTACCGCGAGCGAGTCAGCGGGTTCGGTTCTACCCAACAGCAGATCCAACAGATCATTGTCGGAAAGATCGAGCAGTTGAGTGAGCGCGTCGACCTCATCATCGGTCATCTCGATTTCATGCGCGTCGAGGAAACGGGTCAGGATCAGATCGTTTTCCAGCAAGCCGCGCCGGCTACGCCAACGGAGTCGGGCGCGCCGAGTTGGGTCATCCTGATGCCGCACCGCTTCCATCATCAAACCGCGCGACGAACCATCAATTCCTTGATCTTGCCGATCGCCTGGTTGGGGTTCAAACCTTTCGGGCAGACATCGACACAGTTCATGATCGAGTGGCAGCGGAACAAACGGTAAGGATCTTCCAGATTATCAAGGCGCTCGCCGGTGGCTTGATCACGGCTGTCTGCGATAAATCGGTACGCTTGCAGCAAGCCGGCTGGGCCAACGAATTTATCCGGGTTCCACCAGAACGACGGGCACGAGGTCGAGCAGCATGCGCACAGAATGCACTCGTACAAGCCATCCAGTTCTTCGCGCTCTTCGGGTGTTTGCAAACGCTCGCGCTCGGGTGGCGGCGTGTCGTTGATCAGGAACGGCTTGATCGAATGGTATTGCTTGAAGAAGTTCGTCATATCGACGATCAGATCGCGAATGACTGGCAAACCTGGCAAAGGACGCAGCACAATCGGTTGCGTCAGCTCGTTGAGGTTAGTGGTACAAGCGAGCCCGTTCTTGCCGTTGATGTTCATCGCGTCCGAGCCACACACACCTTCACGGCAGGAGCGGCGCAGTGCGAGCGAATCGTCGACATCGGCCTTGATACGCTGCAGCGCATCCAGCAGCATCTTGTCGGTGTCGTCCAACTCCACCGTCAGATCCTGCATGTAAGGCTTAGCATCCTTGTCAGGATCGTAGCGGTAAATTTGAAATTTAACGGTGCGTGGCATAGTCAATGTCCTGCGATCAGAAAGTACGGGCTTTGGGCTTGAAGGTCTCTACCGTCAGTGGCTTAGTCACCACCGGCTTGTAGTCGAGACGATTGCCCTCCGAGAACCATAGGGTGTGCTTCATCCATTGCTCATCATCGCGCTGCGGATGGTCACTGTGCGCATGCGCCCCGCGTGACTCAGTGCGAGCGGCTGCGGAATACATCGTGGCTTTCGCGGTCTCGATCAGGTTATCCAGCTCCAGCGCTTCGACACGCGCAGTGTTGAACACTTTCGACTTGTCTTTAAACGAGACATGCTTGCGGCGCTCATCCAGCTCGGCGATCATCGCCACGCCTTCATCAAGCAGTGCCTGTGACCGGAACACACCGCAGTGCTGCTGCATCACCTTGCGAATGTCGCTGGCAACCGTTTGCACACGCTCGCTGCCGGTCGACGATTCCAGATGCGCCAAACGCTCAAGAGCGAGGTCCGCGCCATCGGCGGGCAGATCTTGATGGCTTTGCTCTTTCAATTTCGACGCCACGATATGGTTACCCGCTGCACGACCAAACACCAACAGGTCGAGCAAGGAGTTGGTACCGAGACGGTTGGCACCATGCACCGAAACGCAAGCGCACTCACCGATCGCATACAGACCGTTGACGATCTCTTGTGAGCCGTTCTTTGGCGCGACCACCTGACCATGAATATTGGTCGGGATACCACCCATCTGGTAATGGATGGTCGGCACGACTGGAATAGCCTCTTTGGTCGCGTCGACGTTGGCGAACTTGTGACCGATCTCCAGAATGGACGGCAGACGCTTGCGAATCGTGTCGGCACCGATATGCCGCAGGTCGAGCAAGACATGATCTTTGTTCGGGCCGCAACCACGGCCTTCCTTGATTTCCTGGTCCATCGAGCGCGACACAAAATCACGCGGCGTAATATCTTTCAGTGTCGGCGCATAGCTCTCCATGAATCGCTCACCGTTGCTGTTGATGAGAATACCGCCCTCACCGCGAACACCCTCGGTAATCAGCACACCAGCACCGGCAACGCCGGTCGGGTGAAACTGCCAGAACTCCATATCTTCCAGCGGCAAGCCAGCGCGCGCAGCCATGCCCATACCGTCGCCGGTATTAATGAAGGCATTGGTCGACGCGGCCCAGATGCGGCCTGCACCACCGGTAGCGAATACCGTGGTCTTTGCCTCGAGGATGGCCAGCTCACCGGTTTCCATTTCCAGCGCAATGACACCAACCACATCGCCTTGCTGATTGCGAATCAGATCGATCGCCATCCACTCAACAAAGAAATGCGTTTTTGCGCGTACATTGCGCTGATACAGCGTGTGCAGCATGGCGTGGCCGGTACGGTCTGCAGCAGCACAGGCGCGCTGGACAGGCTTCTCACCAAAATTTGCAGTGTGACCGCCGA
>JAIXQV010000247.1 GCA_027485535.1 Oxalobacteraceae bacterium
AGCGCTGCCATCTTTCCTCGATATTGCGCAGTACCAAGCCTGATTCATTGATTTATCCGGAGCACTACATGGATCCTGACAAACGGCTCGACCTGGCCGCCTTTCCCGAACCATCCCGAACGACAGTTCGGGTCGCCGAATGGTGGCGTGCGCTGCGCTCACGGCCGCAGCACGCGCAATTAACGTGGTTTGCGCGGCTTCGGTATTGGCCACTGTCCAAGCTACTGCGGTCGCTTAAGTGGGCACTTGGATTGTCCTTGATCGTGTGCGCTGCCATGGCCTGGTTTTACACCGACATTACGCTGACTGCCGCGGTCAAGACGCAAATGGCAAGCGAACTTTTGATGCACTCGCAACGTCTCGGCAAGGCGGCGCCGAATGCGATTCAGGGTAATCGCGATGCATTTAGACAGCTCGAGCAGAGTCGCGGCGAAATCAATCAAGCGCTCGAGGTATTGGCCCAAGGCGGGCAGTGGCAAGCTCATACGTTACCCAAAGCCGATGATGCGCTGATTATACGAATTGAAGCTATTCGCTCGGCCTGGCAGCGTTCGTCACAAGCATCGGCACAGTTGCTCACACTGGAAAAGCAACTCACAGGTTTCCGGAGCACGCTACAAAAGCTGAACACCCTTAATCCCGTACTACTTGAGTTAAGCGAGCAGGTGGCTACCTTGCTCGCACAAAGTGGTGCCTCACCGCGCGAGATTGCCGCTGCAGGTCAGCTCGTGATGCTGACGCAACGCCTCGGGAAAAGCGCCAACGAGTTTTTGACACCGGACGGCATCAACCCGGACACTGCGTTTCTGCTTGGTCGCGATGCGGGTACTTTTGATGACATTGTGCATGCCTTCCTCGACGGCAGCCCTGTACTGCGCCTACCTGCAGTAACGAATACCGATGCGCGCGGACGCTTGTCTGAACTACGCAGTCAGTTCGCGATTTATCACCGCGAGCTATCCAGCATTCTCGGCAATCTGAAACACTTCATCGCAGCCAAAGAAGCCGAGCGCCGTATTTTTGTTGACAATGAATCTTTGCGTGAGCGTTTGCTCGCACTTCAACAAGACTATCGCGGCAGCGAAGGTGGTGGTGGCTTGCGCTGGGCACTGGGCATCAGTGCTTTACTCAGCTTGTCATTGGGATTGTTGGTGGCGGCATTGCAGCTGCAGCAGAGCCGACTACGCACTATCGAGGCTGAGCAGGCCAGATCGCAGGCCGAGCAGCAACGGCTAAAAGCGCTCGCAGATGAAGAAGAAGCACGCCGAATTAATCAGCAGAATCAGGCCGCGATATTGCGACTGATGAACGAGTTGCAGGAGGTTGCCGAAGGCAATCTAACCATACAGGCGACTGTATCCGAGGATATCACCGGTGCAATCGCTGATTCGGTCAACTTCACGCTGGATGAGTTACGCCGCCTGCTGGGTAAAGTCAGAACGACCGCGCAGCAAGTCGCCAGTAGCTGCGCGACAGCGCAAGGAATTTCCGGCGATTTGTTGGGGCTGGCGGCGCGACAGTCGCAAGAGATTCAGCAAACGGGTCAGGCCGTACTACAAATGGCGCAGCAAATTCACCAAGTGTCGCGTGCAGCGAGTGAATCAGCGGATGTGGCGCAGGCCTCACTCAATGCCGCTGCTCAAGGCGAGAGCGCGGTGCAGGATGCGATTGGCAGCATGCAGCAATTGCGTGAGCAGATGCAGGAAAGTGCAAAGCGCATCAAGCGACTAGGCGATTCCTCGCTTGAGATTGGTGATATCGTTGATTTGATTTCCGGTATCACCGAGCAAACGCAGGTGTTGGCACTGAACGCTGCTATACAAGCAGCGTCGGCCGGCGAAGCGGGGCGCGGCTTTGCCGTGGTGGCAGAGGAGGTTCAGCGCTTAGCCGAGCGCTGCGGCGAGGCCGCACGTCAGATTGCGCAGTTGGTGAAGACTGTGCAAGCGGATGCACAAGAGGCGGTTGCCGCAATGGAGCGCTCGACACAGCGCGTGGTCGAGGGCGCGCATCGTTCCGATAGCGCAGGCGCTGCCTTGGCCGAGATTCATCGGGTTTCTCAGCACCTGGCTGATCTGATTCGTGGCATCTCGGCTGCCGCTGGCGAGCAAACCACCTTGGCCGATCATGTGGCGCACAACATCGATAGCATTCTGACGGTCACCGAGCATACTCGTCAGGGTACTCAAATGACCGCAGCCTCGGTGAGTGAGCTGGCCTTACTGGCTGATGAGCTGGACGGTGCGATCAACCGCTTCCGTATCGATGCCTGATCGACGGTGAAGACTATGGTCGGTGATTTTGTCGCTGGCGAACTGCCAGTCGCTAGCCTTGCTGCGCTGGTAGAAGAAATCGAGCGTGAGCTAACCGAGCTCTCGCTTTCATTACGCGAACCCAGCGTAGCCAGCGTTGACCCGGCCCCGCTGATCGATGCCGCACGACGATTAGCACAAGTTCAAGGCACGCTGCAGCTGATTGATCAGGATGGTTTGGCAGCACTCACACAGTTAGTTCGTGATCAGCTGATCACTTCAGGTCAGCAAGCGAGTACCACCCAGCAATCGAGCTATTTAATCGCACAGCGATTTCAAGGGCTGATGCGACACGCACTGGCCTATTGCTTGCGCGGCCAAACACTCACCACCGGTCAGTTACTTCGATACTGGCATCAGCAACTAGCCATCGGCGGGCCGTCGACATTACACCCCGCGATGTTAGTGGCGCTTGAGATTGATCCGGGTGTGCTGGCAGATTTACCACCGACGGATGTCACGGATCAGCCACCTCCCGATCCCGATCAATCGCTACTAAAACTGTTGCGGGCGCAGGATGATCTTGCTCTGCGCGAAGCTGCGCAGCAAATTGCCGCCTTGTTTGCTCAAGCCGCAGCCCGATCCACACAGCCCAATGGAGGCTATTTCTGGCAAGCGGTACAGGCTTGCTTACTCGAGTACGCGAGCGCGGGTGGCGACACCGCGCCGATCAAGAAAATCGCAGCAGCTGGTGTGCGTTTGCTACGCCAAAGAGATCATCAAAGTACCTCGGTAGCGGACACGGCTCTCAGCTCAGTGACGCGCGAAGCACTATTCGAGTTAGCGCAGCGGCCGGTACAGACATCACTTGCCCGCGCGGTAGTGAAGTTGTTTCGAATTGAGCAGCAGTTTACTGTGCCTGCAAAGAGTAGTGCGCTTGATACTGGTGGTGACGAAGGTTTCATCGCATGGACCAGCGCGCTGGATGTACTCATTTCCAAGATTGAAGCCAATCCTGTATGCATAGTCGATCCTGCAGCATGGAATGAATTGGTCGACGTGGCTAGTACATGGGATTCGCTATCGTCGGTCGCTGACCCATTAAAAGACCTCGTTGCCCAAATAGCGTCGTATTCCGCCGAGTCGATTCGTGCTGAGGGAATTGCCGCGGGCTTGTGTTGTTTGCGTGACTGCGTCGGTATGGATGCGTTACGAGTCGTTATCCAAACGATGAAGCAGCTACTGATTAGCGCTGACCCGCGACAGTGTTTAACGCAATTGGGACAGTGGTCACGCGTTGAAAGTACCCATCGTCTGTTCATGATGCTGGTATCTGCCATGCGGGCCGACATGACCCAGGTAGAGCACTTACTCGATGCGGAGCCACCGGTGGAGGCTTCCACTAGCTTAAAGGCAGTAGTAGCGGTGCTGACCCGGATTGCGGGAGCGCTGCAGTTGTTGGGTTTAACCGATGAACGTGAGCGATTGGGAAAGCTGCGCGACGCGCTAAGTCAGAGAAACACAGCTGCTTGGATGGATGAGACATTCGCGCAGCAGTGGGTGTTACTGCAGACGATGTTATCTCAACTACCTTGGCAGAAAACGCTGCAAGTGAGGCAATCGCTGCAGCCAGAGGGTGGGCTGGATATCATTTTTATTGAAGAAGCACGTGCACTGATTCAAGCTATGCGCGACCATAAGGCCACATTGGATGTGGCTGGTATGGCGCAAGCTGCGCATACCTTGGGAGGGTGTTCAGCGACGGTGGGATTTAGCGGTTTGGCAGAATTATCGCTCGCGCTGGAGTCGACGCTAGAGCAATTGCTAATTCGCGGGGCCATGCTGGATGATGTACTGCGCAATAAGGTGCTGACGACTATGGCATGTCTGCTCGAGGATTTTGCGAGTGATGGTGTGCGCGGCGATGCGTCCGAATTAGTACAGTGCCTGCGTAAGTACTCAGCGGCACCGGATGCTAACTATGCAGGAGAGACGCTTAATCTCACCATCCATCCATTCGCGCAGCAACAGACTGAGGCTATCCTGATCGAGACGCCGGATGTACCCCTCATCAATACCCCTCAGTACACGGCTCATGATGTCATCAATTCAAGTGATTCAATCGAGTCAATCGAGTTAAGCGATTCAGCCGATTTAATCGAATCAGGCGAATCAGGCGAGGCAGCGGTAGAAATTGGTACGGCACCATCACCATCACCATCACCATCACCATCACCAGCACCAGCACAGCCATCTTCATCTTCGCCTATAGCACTAGCGCTCACTACACCAACAATCTCATCGAATCGGTCCGATGAACAGGATGAGTTATACGAGATTTTCAAGTTAGAGGCCGCAGACTTGCTGCCACAACTTGAACAGTCTCTGCGTCAGTGGCAACAGCAGCTTGAAGACGGCTCGCAGGCAGCGCAGTTACTACGGGTTCTGCATACCCTGAAGGGCAGCGCGCGGATGGCCGGGCACGATGACCTCGGTACAGAATTTCATGATGCTGAGGCGGAAGTGGGCGCGCTGTTGCAGCAAGCGCCTAATCGCCGCGCACCCACTATTGCGGCGCTACTGCATCGAGTAGATTCCTGGATCTTTGCACTGACCCAGACAGCGGATGCGCTTCCTGGATTAACGCCAACGAACGAATATAGAGCGATTGCTGAACTTGACGAGGCCACGCAACTCGCTGCACAACCCCAACCCCAAGCTTTCGAAGCATCAGCACCGCCGCTCCAAGACCCTGCGCCTGATACTGGGGCGCCACCCCTTGCCGCATCTACTGAGAAACGATTACCGATGCTGCGGGTACGCGCCGACCGATTGGCACACTTTGCAGATACTGGCGCTGAAATATGGAGCAGCAACGCGCGACTGCGCGAGGTGCTACAAGAGCAGCGGCGTTCGTTTTCTGATCTCTCCGATGATCTGGGAAGGCTGCGCGCGCAATTACGCGAGCTTGAAATCGAAGCGGAGTCACGTGTACTTGCGCGCGCCGGTCAAGGGGCTACTACGGACTTTGATCCGCTCGAGTTTGATCGATATACCCGCTTGCACGAGTTGACGCGCATGATGGCAGAGAGCATTACTGATGTTGTCGGTGTACAGCGTAGTCTGGCGGGCCAAATGGAGCGGCTGACGACATCTGCCGCGGAGCAGCTGCGTGATTTGCGTCGGCAGCAATCTGAATTGCAAGCCTTGCGCTCTCAGCCTTTACGTTCGGTCGAGGCACGACTACGCCATGTACTTCGGCAGGCAGCGCGCGAAGTTGGGTGTGAGGTTGAATTATTACTTCGCCATGGCTCAGTCGAGATCGAGCGAGTGCTACTTGACCGATTGCTCGGCCCGCTCGAGCATCTGCTGCGCAATTCTGTCGTGCACGGTATCGAGCAAGCGCAGCGACGTCTATCGCTGGGCAAGCCTGCAAGTGGTCGGGTGATGATCAGTGCTGCGCTAACGGGTAACGAGTTGCAGTTGATTGTGCAGGATGACGGACGTGGCTTGGATTTACAACGGATTCGGCAGCGCGCGGTAGAAGTAGGATTACTGCAAGCGGGTGACGATCTGGATGAGCGCGCGCTGAGCGCCTTGATTTTTGCACCCGGCTTGTCCACTGCCGCTGAGGTGACGACCTTGTCGGGGCGCGGCATCGGCATGGATGCGGTACGGGCCGAGTTGCACGCGCTGGGCGGGCAGATTGATGTCGAGAGCGAAGCAGGTCACGGTTGTCGTTTCACGCTGCGCGCTCCTATGGGATTGGCGAGCGTGTTGGTGGTGTTGGTACGCGCCGGTCGTTGGCGTATCGGCTTGCCTGCAGACTTGGTCAAGCAAGCCTTGCAGATAGATGCGGCGACGATTCGCTCCGATACTCAGCAGCAGATCGAGTGGCAAGGCACACTGCTGCCATTACGTCATCTTGGTCAAACTTTGGGCGACATCACTGCGCCGATCACAACAGGCCGTATCCCTGTAGTTGTATTGAGCGATGGAGATAAAACAATCGCTTTGCAACTGGATGCGATCGAGGGTCAGCGCGAATTGATCGTCAAACACCCCGGGCCACAGCTATCACGGGTACCGGGCCTGTCGGGTGCGAGTGTGCTGGCGGATGGCGCGATTGCGCTGATCATTCATCCCTTCCGTTTGCCGGAAACCGCTCCGGCTATGGCATTGTCTGCTTCGCTGGTATCGGAGCAACTGACGACAGTACTGGTGGTCGATGACTCACTGACGGTTCGCCGTGCGAGTCAGCGATTACTTGAGCGCCATGGTTACGCCGTGGCCTTGGCGCGCGATGGTGTCGAGGCCCTGGCCTATTTGGGGAATGACCGGCCTGCGCTAATACTGCTGGATATTGAAATGCCGCGTATGGACGGCTTCGAATTACTCGCCACGCTGCGCGACGATACGCGCTGGCGTGAGATACCGGTGGTGATGATCACGTCCCGTATGGCAGATCGGCATCGCGAGCGCGCTATGCAACTCGGTGCCAACGCCTATATGGGCAAGCCTTACCGCGAGGATGCCTTGCTCGCGCTGCTGTCCGACATGTTGGCTGGTGAGCGCTCGAGCAAGATTGTCAGTGAAATCGTGGCAAATAACGCTGCAGAGATCGGCATAGCGACCGATATAGCGACCGACATCTCGGCCACGTTCCTGAGCCATTAAGCGATCAAGATTTTTTGACCACGGCATAACGCGCCAGTGTGTTTTTTCTTGCTTCATCATGCTGGACAATCGGTGCTGGGTAATCTTTGCCCAGTGTGATGCCCGCCATATCAAGCGTCATGGTCGGCGCTAGCCATGGCGCGTGAATCTGTTTTGCATCCAGCTTCTCGAGTTGCGGCAAATAACGCTTGATGAATTTGCCATCGGCGTCGAATTTTTGTGATTGTGTGGTCGGGTTGAAGATTCGAAAGTAAGGCTGGGCGTCACAGCCGGATGAGGCAGCCCACTGCCAGCCGCCGTTATTCGCCGACAGGTCGAAGTCATTCAACATACGTGCAAAGTAGGCTTCTCCGCGTCGCCAGTCGATGCCCAAATCCTTGATCAAGAAACAGGCAGTGACCATGCGCAAGCGGTTATGCATGTAGCCGCTGCGGTTCAGTTGCAGCATGGCGGCGTCGACCAGTGGGTAGCCAGTGCGACCTTCGCACCATGCTGCGAACATCTTATCGGCTTGCGGACCTTCTTCCCACGCAATGCGGTCGTACTCGGCTTTGAACGCGGCACCCTCAGCCACCTTTGGGTGGTGATGCAGAATCATGAAATAAAAATCACGCCACACCAGTTCTGCCAGCCAGACTGCGGCGCCATCGGCTCGGGTACCTGAGCGAATCGCATCCATCGCATGTCTGGCCAATGAGCGTATGGAAACCGTACCAAAGCGCAGATGAACCGACAGGTAGGACGGTCCTTTGACCGACGGGAAATCACGTGCCTCCCCGTAGCGTGATAGCCGCGGCAAAAAATCATCGATCAACTGCTGACCGCCCTGCATACCAGTAGGCAGATGTTGCGCGCTGAGATCGATATCCTCGAATCCCATCTCGGCCAGCGAAGGCATCTTGGGCGCGGGTGACGGCAGTGCGAGTTGCCCAGGTGCGGGTTGTACATCAAAGTGTGGCAGCAGCGTGCTATCGAGCACACCGATCGTCGGCTGAAATTTTTTCAGCCAGGCATTCTTATAGGGCGTGAACACCGAGAACGGATTTCCCACCTGCGAGAGTACTTCGTCCTTCTCGAAAATCACCTGATCCTTGAAGCTGAAAAACTTGCGCTGCTGCCGAGCGAGTTCGTCTGCGACGTGTTGGTCGCGCTGCTTGGCATAGGGCTCGTAATCATGATTGCAGAACACCGCGTCAATAGTGAGTGCCTGCGCCAAGGCCGGGATAGCCTCGGCCGCACGTGCGTGTTGCACGATCAGGCCACCGCCGTGCTGTTTGAGTTCCGCATCTAGCTCGCGCAGGCTGGCATAGATGAATGCCACCCGCCGGTCCATGCTGCCATGGGCGAGCAGTGGGTCTAGGATGTCCTTGTCAAAAATGAAAACACAAAACACCTGCCTGGCGCTGGCCAGCGCGTGATGCAGTGCTGCATGGTCGAAGCTGCGCAGGTCGCGGCGGAACCAGACCAGCGCACGGTCGTAGGATTTCATGAGGTGGTCGGAGGTGGGGTTGATCAACAGACCGACCAGTGTAACGGCGCTGGGGTTGTCGCGTGTAATGCTGCTAAAATGCGCGCTATGGCCAAGCAAGGCAAGCCGCATTCCGCCGAGACCACCGCGCCAACCGCGGGCCGCGTCGATTTTTTTCCGAACCTACCTGAATTACAGCTCGCCGATCATTTTCTGATCGCGATGCCGTCCATGCTCGACCCGGTATTTGGTGGCACCGTGGTCTACCTCTGTGAACACAATAGCGACGGCGCACTGGGCATGATCATCAACCGACCGACCGATATGACTATGGGCGTGTTGTTCGAGCGCCTCGAGTTGTCGCTCGAGATAGGTCCGCACGATATGTCGCGTTCCGGTAAGCCGGTCCTGTTTGGTGGTCCGGTTCAGGTTGAGCGTGGTTTTGTCTTGCATGCACCGCGTGAGCGCTACAGCTCGTCGCTGGTGGTGTCCGACGATGTGGTACTGACCACCTCGCGCGACGTACTTGAGCAAGCGGCGGCAGGCAATGGCCCGGATCGTTTGATCATCACGCTCGGTTGCGCTGGCTGGAGCGCGGGCCAGCTGGAAGAAGAAATTTTGCGCAATGGCTGGCTGACGGTAAAAGCCGATCCGGCGATTTTGTTTGAGGTGCCGATTGAAGAGCGCTTCTCGGCGGCGATGCACTTGCTCGGTTTTGATCCCTCTGATCTGGCGGGTGAGGCCGGCCATGCATGAGCACCATCATTGCGTTTGACTTTGGCCTCAAGCGTATCGGCGTGGCAGTCGGCAATACCCTGTTGCGGCAGGCAACACCGCTGCCTGTGATCGTGGCTGGCAGTAACGATGATAAATTTGCCGCGATCAGTACGCTGCTGGAGGCTTGGCAGCCGGCGACGCTGGTGGTTGGTTTGCCCCTGCACCCTGACGGTGCCGAACATGAGATGACGGTACGCTGCCGACGTTTTGCGAACCAGCTGCATGGTCGTTACGATATCCCGGCGATTTTGGTCGACGAGCGTTACAGCTCTGCTGTGCTGCCGCAGCGACGCGGTGAGCATATTGATAGCGAAGCAGCAGCGCTGATCTTGCAACAATATTTTGATCAACATGAACCCAACTGAACTTGACGCCGAAGCTCTATACGCACAATTGGAAGCCCAAGTGCTATCCGGTTTGCTCGGCGCTAGCGAGGTCGCCGTGGTCGGTATCTACTCCGGTGGTGCCTGGCTGGCTGATCGCCTCGCGCGTCGTCTTGGTAGCACCGATATTGGCTACATCGATGTTTCGTTTTATAGAGATGATGTTGCCGAGCGCGGTTTGTCGGCAGAGGTGAAGCCGAGCCAGATTCCATTCGAGGTGGAAGGCGCCACGATTTTGCTGGTGGATGACGTACTCTACACCGGTCGTACCACACGCGCCGCGATCAACACCTTGTTCGACTACGGACGTCCCGCGAAGATCATGCTCGCGGCACTGGTGGATCGGGGCGATCGCGAGCTACCGGTAGCTGCCGATTTTGTTGCGCACACGGTCACGCTCAGTAAACAGCAGCAACTGGTACTACATAAAGATAATGAGGGGCGCTTTCGCCTGACGGTGGATCATGTATAACCCGCAACTCAATAAACACGGCGAATTGCAGCACTTGCTGACCCTGGAGGGTCTGCCCGCTTCAATCATCACCCGAATTCTGGATACAGCGGCTTCGTTTGTCAGTGTTAGCGACAGAGAAGTCAAAAAAGTGCCGCTGATGCGTGGCAAGAGTGTGTTCAATCTGTTTTTCGAGAACAGCACGCGCACCCGCACTACCTTCGAGATTGCCTCTACACGCTTGTCGGCGGATGTGATCAACCTGAATATTTCTGCGTCGTCAGCCAGCAAAGGCGAGTCGCTGCTCGACACCATCGACAACCTCTCCGCCATGCACGCCGATATGTTTGTGGTGCGGCATGCGCAATCGGGCGCGCCCTATTTAATCGCCAAACATCTGGTCGATACTGGGCAAGACCATGTGCATGTCGTGAACGCCGGCGATGGTCGTCATGCGCACCCGACCCAGGGTTTGCTCGACATGTACACCATCCGGCATTACAAAAAAGACTTCCATAATCTGACGGTGGCAATCGTCGGCGATATTCTGCATAGCCGGGTGGCGCGCTCCGATATTCACGGACTGACCACACTTGGTGTGCCCGAGGTGCGCGCCATCGGGCCGCGTACCTTGTTGCCATCCTCGCTTGAGCAAATGGGTCTGCGCGTGTTCAATGATATGAACGAGGGCCTCAAAGGCGTGGATGTCATCATCATGCTGCGCCTGCAAAACGAGCGTATGAAAGGCGCGCTGCTACCGTCGGCACAAGAGTATTTTAAAAGCTATGGCCTGACGCCCGAGCGACTCGCACTGGCTAAACCTGATGCGATCGTGATGCATCCTGGTCCGATGAATCGCGGCGTCGAGATTGACTCTGCGGTGGCGGATGGTGCGCAGGCGGTGATTCTGCCGCAGGTGACATTTGGTATCGCGGTCAGAATGGCCGTTATGAGCATGCTGGCATCAGCATGATGAGCACAAGCACCCCTATGAATATCGAGATCAAGCATGGTCGCGTTATTGATCCGGCCAACGGCATCGACGCGATCAAGGATGTGTATATCGCAGATGGTCGTATCGCAGCGATCGGTCAAGCGCCTGCAGGTTTTCGTGCTGAGCACGTGATCGATGCTACTGGTTTGGTCGTGTCACCCGGCTTAGTCGATTTAAGTGCGCGCCTGCGCGAGCCGGGCTATGAATATAAAGCGACGCTGGAGTCCGAATTAGATGCAGCGGTTGCCGGCGGCGTCACCAGTCTGTTGTGTCCACCCGATACTGATCCGGTTCTTGATGAGCCCGGTTTGGTCGAGATGCTGGTGCACCGTGCGCGTTTATTGAACCAGTCGCATGTCTACCCGCTGGGCGCATTGACCGTTGGCCTGAAGGGCAAAGAGCTCACCGAAATGGCCGAGCTGACTGAGGCTGGCTGTGTCGGTTTTGCACAGGCTGAGGAGCCAGTACAGGACACGACGGTGCTGCTGCGCGCGATGCAGTACGCCAGTACCTTCGGCTACACCGTGTGGTTGCGCCCCCAAGATCCTTATCTTGGCAGAGGTGGTGTGGCGCATGCAGGTCCGCTGGCCTCGCGACTCGGTCTGTCCGGGGTGCCCGTGATCAGCGAAACCGTTGCCTTGCATACCGTATTTGAACTGATGCGTACAACGGGTGCCAAGGTGCATATTTGCCGAATCTCGTCGGCGGCCGGTATTGAATTGGTACGCACTGCGCGTGCCGAGGGCCTGCCAGTGACCTGCGACGTGAGCGCCCACCATATTCACCTGACCGACAATGACATCGGGTTTTTCGATCCGAATGCGCGTGTTACACCGCCGCTGCGCAGTCAGCGCGACCGTGACGCTATCCGTGCTGCACTGATCGACGGCGCTATTGATGCGATTTGCTCCGATCACACGCCACTCGACGAAGAAGAGAAATTACTACCGTTTGGCGAAGCCTCTCCCGGCGCTACCGGACTCGAGTTGTTATTGTCGCTCGCGATCAAGTGGGCGCAGGACAGCGAAGCCAGCGGTGCCACGCTGAATGCGGCGATCGCGCGTATCACGTGTGAAGCGGCCCGTATCGCTGGTATCACAGCGGGTACTTTGTCGGTCGGTGGTGTCGCCGATGTCTGCGTGTTCGATCCGGCGGTACGTTGGAAGGTTGTGCCCGCCGCTTTCCGCAGTCAGGGTAAGCACACGCCATTTCTAGGCTATGAGTTGCCGGGTCAGGTGAAGCACACCCTTGTCTCTGGCCGTATCGCCTTCAGCCGCTGATCATGGCAGGCACTTGATGAAGTACTGGCGATTGACGCGCTTGGTCGTCCATTTACTGGTCGGTCTCGGTAAAGTAGCGCTGCTGTTTCCTGTTCTGAGCGCAGCAGGCCGTGAGCGCCGGGTACAGCGTTGGTCGCGCCAACTGGTGGCGATTTGTGGTGTCACCATGCGCTTCGATGAAGCACTGCAAAGCATGCCTGCTTCACCTGCGCTGATTATTTGTAATCATATTTCCTGGCTCGATATCTTCGTTATCAACACGCTGCACAGCTGCCGCTTTGTGGCGAAATCAGATATTCGTGGCTGGCCCTTGATTGGCTGGTTGTGCGAGCACACCGGTACGATCTTCATCGCACGTGGTCGTGCCCGCGATGTCCGGCGCATCTATGAGGGGCTGGTGAAAAGTATTCATGATGGCGAGCGCGTTGCGTTCTTCCCCGAGGGTACGACTGCGCCACAGGGATCGGTACTGCCATTCCACGCCAATTTGTTTGAGGCGGCAATTGAGGCCGAGGTGCCCGTACAGCCCTATGCGATTCGCTATGTTGATTCGGATGGTGGCTTGCACGACGCTGCGGATTTTGTCGGCGAGATGAGTTTCGTCGAAAGCGTGATCGCGATCATGAACAGCGGCGGTATGACAGCTGAATTAGTCAGGTTACCGCCGATTTCAACGAATGGCGCGCACCGCCGTGATCTTGCGCAAGCAGCGCATAACGCCATTGCTGGTGTGCTGCTGCCTAGCCCGGTGTCTGATGTTGTGGGCAATCCACCTGCAGCAAGTGGCTATCCGAAAGCCGCAGCGCACTGAGCTTGCCGCCCCAGACGCAGCCACTGTCCAGGCCGAATAGATTTTCACGTTGCAAGATACCCAGCGTTGACCAGTGCCCGAATAGGACTGGTACATCGGCGGTCAGTCGACCCGGAACATCGAACCACGGCATAAAGCCGGCGGGTGGCGCGCCCGGGCCTTCTTTGGTGTTGAATTCCATTTCGCCCTCAGCGCTACAAAAACGTAGGCGCGTGAGCGCATTCACGATACAGCGCAGGCGTTCATTTCCCGTTAGCGTATCCGACCAGCGAGCGGGTTGATTGCCATACATCGCGCGTAAAAAATCCAGCCAATCATCCGCTCGCAGGCGGGTCTCAACCTCGGCTGCGAGTGATAACACCTGCGCTGTGTGCCAATTGGGCAGAACGCCGGCATGTACTACCAGCCAGCCGTCTGCCATCAGCGCTAAGGGCTGATGGCGCAGCCAGTGGAGTAGCTCGTCGCGATCAGGCGCATTCAGGATGTCGGCGAGTGTGTCGCTGGCGGCCGGTGCGCGCACCCCATTAGCTGCCGCCAACAGGTGCAGATCATGGTTGCCCAACACGGTTCGGGCACGCGGGCCCATCCTCTTCACAGTCCTGAGGGTCTGCAGCGACGCTGGGCCACGGTTCACCAGATCACCGACAAATACCAGCTGTGCGCCAGCCGACAGCGCGTCAATCTGTTGCAGCAGGTGCGTCAACTCGGTAGCGCAGCCTTGTACATCGCCGATCGCAAATGTTTCCATGGTCCTTGAAAATCCCGGGAAATCTCTCAGAAGCGCCATTGTAGTGATTGCAATCTGCTAGGGCGACTCACGTAAAATGTCGGTTGTTCTGATTCTCGCTACCTTAGCGAACTTGCAAGGGCCTACATGATTCTCGTCACCGGCGGCGCCGGCTTCATCGGTGCTAACTTTGTAATCGACTGGCTGGCTAGTGTTGATGAGCCCATCATCAATCTCGACAAGCTTACGTATGCCGGTAATCCGGATAACCTGAGCACCTTGCAGGGCGATACGCGCCACCTGTTTGTACACGGCGATATTTGCGATCGCGCGCTGGTATCTTCGCTGCTCGACAAGTACAAGCCCCGCGC
>JAIXQV010000093.1 GCA_027485535.1 Oxalobacteraceae bacterium
ACCATAGCGATACGACAGCACTCGCAGCTGTAGTCGGCCAACTTGGTGTCGGGTCCGAAGGTTTTTCCGTTATCGACTGATACGTTGTAGTAGACAGCCGCACCGGGGTAGGCGTCCGGGTCACCGTTGGCGGCCGCCCATGCACGTTCAGCATCGCGCTTATCGATCCACATCGTGTAGAGATCTCCGCGAGCATCGAACATCAGAGATTCAAACCGATGTGTAATGAGCTGCCGATCTTGATGAACTGTGAACGGCGGTGAAAAGCTCGCCCCGCCATCGTGCGATCGAAGCATACGAATCTCGCCGGTATAGGGCTTCGCCAGTGGGCGCGTGTAGCTGATGACCACTGTACCCTTCGGCCCAAATGCGATCTTGGGCCGATTATCTCCATTGGTGGCCACCACTTGATCGGCGTTGTCGATCAGGCGTGGTGCTTGCCATGACCCGTTACTCAGTTGACGACGAACGAACAACTTCCCGCGCTCAACACCCACTATCCACAAACTGCCATCAGCGGCAAATGCTGCACTGGTCGCCAGCTGAGGCTTACTGTGTGCAGCATGCTCCGCCAGCGACGGCGCGCTTTGCATCATCGTTAAGCCAAACAAAAGCGCGGATAAAAATCTCACCACTTACCCTCCAAGCCAACATAGGCCGCGCGCGGCAATCCTGGTGAATAGACCGCCACTTGCGAGCTCACTTGTGCACTGTCGGCGTAGCGTACATCAGCAAGATTCAGAACCCGACCGAACACGGTCCAACGATCATCCAGCTGCTGAGAAACTCTCAAATTGAATAAATCGTGGCCAGCATATTTACCCTCGGTGTTATTCGGCTCGAGGAAATAAGACCCGACTTTGACCCACTCAAGCTGCGCAAATGTGCCCTTCACCGGTATCCAAGTGAGGCGAATATTAGAAAGCAAACGTGGCGATGCCTCGATCTCTTTATTGCTGTAGTTGGTCGTAGCGTTAACTGCCCAATCTAGATACTGATGTTTTGCATAAACAGCCGCAGCATCAAACCGCCACATTGAATTGATCGCCCGACCAAGGCCAAATTCAACACCCTGATGTCGGGTTGATCCGTTATTGGTCTGTACCGTGACGCCCGATGAGTCACGAAATCCTAGCAAGTCATCACGTTTTTGAAGCAAGTAAGCTACTAACTCGTAGTTCCAATCCGCCTCGGTCCCGCGCATCCCGATTTCATACTGCTCAGCCAGAATTGGTCGTAGATTTAAAGCCGCATTGGCCGCACTCGCAGCACCGACACTACTGGCGACTACGCCCGATCGAAACAGCTGATTCTCCGAGGGTGTGCGAAAGCCTTGGTTATACGATGCGAACAAATGCGATGAAGCGCTCAACTGTAAGTTAGCACCGAGCTTCGGACTCAGCCGGGCAAAGCTGCGCGCAGTATCCGAAAGCTGGAAAAATCCGTTGGCATGTGTACTTGCAGCCAACTGATTATCCAAATCAAAGCGTGCGTAGTCATAGCGTAGACCCGCTGTAACTCGCAATTGCTCTGTTGGCGAAGTTTCTATATGCGTATACGGCGCAGCGCTTTGGTAGAGCACCTTGTACTCATAGCTCCTACCGACAATCTCATAACCAGTGAAATTCCTTCCTGCGCCAGCGCCAGTGGAACTCAGGGTTATGCGGTCCTCAGCCCGGCGACTCGGACTGTAATCCAGGTCTACGCCTGAGATCAGTCGAGTTCGGGCAGCATCGTCGAAATTTTTTCGGTAGCGAAGCATCATTCCAAACGACTGAACCGCCGTGTCTTCGATACGCCCTGTGCATTGAGGCTGTGCTAGCGCTTGCGGATTTGTACAAGAGAAATTGAATGTACCGTTTAACTCCATACGGTTGTCACGAAAGTACGGTGTCATCGTGAGCGTCTGCCCCTGCCCGATATCGCGCTCAATGGCACTGGATAAGCGCACGGCATCGACAATCCGATATGCAGGTGATCGTAAGTTTGTCGTTGGGCTATTGAGGTACACGCTCAGTGGAAGCGGTGAGCTGGCACCAGTCTGCTGATTGATGTGGGTAGCGCCGAAGATGGTCTTGATCAGAGTCGCATCGTCCCACTCATAATCCCAGCGAAGGTTGGCACTTTGCCTATCGTAGGCAGTTCGCTCACGCCAACCATCGGTGTGCGTGATATTCAAATCTGCGCGTAGCGTGCTACGACCGATGCGGCCACTATCAATGCCACCTAATAATCTCGCCCAGCCAAAGCTGCCGCCCTCGATCGACATATCCGCACCGGCCTTCTCTCGAGGTGTTCGAGTAAGTACGTTGATGGTGCCGCCAATGGCATCCGAGCCGTAAAGAGCGCTACCGATACCGCGAACAACTTCAACACCGCCAGCGGTAGGAATGTTCAACTCATACAGCGCGTTATGGTTGAAATTGCCTGTGGCGCGAATCGGTATGCCATCCTCTAAAAAAAGATACAGCGGGCTGGTGGTGAATCCATGCCGAATGGCAGTGGTATGCCCTTCGCCATTGGTCACGCCAATCGCAACCCCTGGGATCTGCCCAAGTAATTGCTGGGGGTGAGAGGGCCTGTTCTGCTCGATCGCTTTGCGGCTGATGATCCCCACCGCTGAGGGCGTCTCCGATAGCAAAGTCTGCTCCCGGGTACCCGTGACCGTGACAGGCGCCAATGTCGTATTTTCTTCAGTAGCGAACGCCGCACTTGCCATGGTCGCGGCAGCGATCGCACAAACAATGGGTTTGCGCATAAAACTCTCCAGTAACAATAGCTAGCCAGCCGCATGAGCGACTAGGCAAGAAACCGACTTTGCTTTAGGAGAGGGCTGGCGGCGCGCGTGAGCGCTGTGCATGACCGGGGAACACGCCGAAGGCGTCAACCCGCTTTGGGACTAGGTAGGTAGTGGCTGCAAGAGCCGTTAGATAGCGTTGAACATCAAATTCAGGCGCTGCGCCAGTCGCCGCGCAAAGTACGCAGTGATCAGCTGGACTGTGTTGCTGAGCTAGTGAGCCTTGATCAAGCTGTACCCACTTCACACCCGAGCTAGCGCACACCTCGATCCAGCGATGGGATGCGTCGGCCGCCGCGCCGCCCAATGCCGGCAGCAGCGTCTGCATAAGCAGCGCCAGCAGCAGCAAGCCAGAGAGATATCGGCGACGGATGAGCTGAAATGACATGGGCGCGGAGATTATCACGACTCCTCACGTCGAGCAGAAACCCCACGTGGCTTGGCGCGAGGCCGGCCGAGCCAGAGCAGCGCTTAATTCAGGATTTTTTGAGGTGCAATCACGGGATATCTAGTGTCCAACACCACTATCAGAAGGCATTAAAAGCTATGTAAGCGCTCACTATATTATTGATTTCCTAAGGTTTTTGGGCGATCACCAAATCAGCTGTGTTACATTTGGGAAAGAGTGGCTTGTAGTCGATTCAAACCCCACCAGCAAGAGCGTGCGCTTTGATAAAACGCTAACGGTGTTTGGGAAATTTGCGATCTCGTATGCGTACGTTGTTATTGCTGCATTGCAGAAATCCTGCGGCAGCGACACAATGCGAGCGTTCTGATTGAGGGTCACCATGCTCTACCAACTGCACGAAATGCACAAAACGTTGCTCAGCCCCCTGGTTCAGTGGGCCGAGGCTTCGTCGAAACTCTTTACCAACCCAGTCTCGCCCTTCGCGCACACGCCCTTTGCACAGCGTATCGCGGCCGGCTACGAGCTGATGTTTAGGCTTGGTAAGGAATACGAAAAGCCAGCTTTTGGTATTCACCACACCGAAATCAATGGTGTGCGCACCGCCATCATTGAAGACGTGGTGCTCGATAAGCCTTTCTGCAAGCTGCTGCACTTCCGCAAGGATCGTCACGCACCACAGCTGAAAAATCTGCAGCAGCCCAAGGTACTGGTCGTCGCTCCGCTATCTGGCCATCACGCCACGCTGCTGCGCGACACCGTGCGAACCCTGCTCACCGAATACGATGTCTACATCACCGACTGGACCGATGCGCGCATGGTGCCGCTGGAGCATGGCGCATTCCACTTGCATGACTACATCTACTATGTGCAGGAATTTATCCGCTTCCTTGGTAAAGATTTGCATGTAATTTCGGTGTGTCAACCCACCGTTCCGGTACTGGCAGCGATCTCGCTGATGTCGAGTGCTAAAGAACCGGTGCTACCGAAAACCATGATCATGATGGGTGGCCCGATTGACCCGCGAGCCTCGCCAACGGCAGTCAATGATCTCGCTACCAACAAGGCCTACAACTGGTTCGAGAACAACGTGATCTACAGCGTGCCGCCGAACTACCCCGGCTATGGTCGCCGCGTCTATCCTGGTTTCTTGCAGCACGCCGGATTCGTTGCAATGAACCCACGCCGGCATGCGCAAAGCCACTGGGAGTTTTACTTGCATCTGCGTGAGGGTGATAACGAGTCCGCAGAGGAGCATCGCAAGTTTTACGATGAATACAACGCTGTACTCGATATGCCTGCCGAGTACTACCTTGAGACCATCAAGACGGTGTTTCAGGACCATGCGCTGCCACTAGGCACATGGGAAGTCGAGGGCAAGCTGGTCAAGCCACAAGACATCAAACAAGTTGCGCTGTTGACGATTGAAGGTGAGCTGGACGATATCTCCGGCCCGGGCCAGACTCGTGCAGCGCACGACCTGTGTACCGGCATCCCCAAGCAGAAGAAGCAGCATTACACCGCACCGAAGTGTGGGCATTACGGTATTTTTTCCGGCAGACGCTGGCGCGAGATGATCGCACCGCGCATCGGCGAGTTCATCCGCGGACACGCTGATTAGGACAGAAATCCCTGCAGCAGCCACCGGCCATGGTGGCTGCCCTGCTCAGCTCTCGTTTACACCAAATATCGGATAATGTCGGGCCATGTCCGACTCATCCAAGACACTCGCCGATCGCATTGAAGATCTGCTGCCCCAAACGCAGTGCACCAAGTGCGGCTATCCCGCTTGTCGCCCCTACGCCGAGGCCATCGCTGCCGATAGCGCGAACTATAACCAGTGCCCCCCTGGGGGTGCCGAGGGTGTAGCCCGTATCGCGGCACTACTCGGCAAGCCCGTCATTCCAATTAATCCCGTACACGGCATAGAACGTGAGCGGCCGGTTGCGGTGATCGACGAAAGCGCCTGTATCGGTTGTACGCTGTGTATTCAGGCCTGTCCGGTGGATGCGATTGTCGGCGCAGCCAAGCAAATGCATACCGTGATTGCCTCGCTATGTACTGGCTGTGATTTATGTGTGCCACCGTGTCCGGTCGATTGCATCGATATGCAAGCCGCTACGCCAGATAGAACCGGATGGGCCGCGTGGTCTCAAGCGGATGCGGATGCCGCGCGTGTCCGGCATGATGCGCGCACATCGCGACTGCAACGCGAAAAGCAAGAAAACGATGCGCGTCTGGCGGCCAAAGCGCTTGCCAAACTCGCCGAGGTGGATGCGTCAAATGCGCAGACCGATGCTGAGCGCGCAGAGAAAGAACGCAAGCGCGCCATCATTCAAGCGGCCATCGAGCGCTCGCGTCAGCAAAAAGAAGCAGCACCAGCAGCACCGCCTGAGAAAAAACCATGAACGCAGATAAACGCCATCAGATTTTTGAGCGCCTGCGAGCAGCCAACCCACACCCCACCACCGAGCTCGAGTACACCACCCCGTTTGAATTACTGATCGCGGTGATTCTGTCTGCACAGGCAACGGATGTATCAGTCAACAAAGCAACACGCAAGCTCTACCCGGTTGCAAATACCCCCGCATCGATTTATGCACTGGGTGTCGACGGTCTGATTCCCTATGTTCAAACCATAGGCTTGTACAAGACCAAAGCTAAAAATGTCATCGAGACCTGCCGCTTGCTGGTCGAGCAGCATGATGGGCAAGTACCGCGTGAACGTGAGGCATTACAGGCATTGCCCGGCGTCGGCCGTAAAACTGCCAACGTTGTATTAAATACCGCGTTTGGCGTGCCCGCGATGGCAGTGGACACCCACATCTTTCGGGTCTCGAACCGCACCGGCATTGCACCCGGTAAAAATGTCGATATCGTCGAGCAAAAGCTGATGAAATTCGTGCCGTCTGAGTTCTTGATGGATGCGCATCACTGGTTGATCCTGCATGGTCGCTACACTTGCCTCGCCCGCACGCCGCAGTGCTGGAACTGCGTGATCCTGGATTTATGTGAGTTTCGTAAAAAGACGCCGGCGCCGAGCAAGGCCATTTAACGAGTACTCAGCAACAGAACCCGAATGAATTGTGATGTTTAATCCCAGCCGAGAAGAAGTCCGCCGATTTTTCTGTGACACTTGGCAGAAAACCAAGCTCAGCTCGCCACTCACCCCGCTGGAGGCGATCGCGCGTGACTGGTTGCTGCAACATCCTGAGTATGAAAGCCTGCTATCCGACCCTGAAATAGCGGAAGCAAGCGACTTCGATATCGGTCAGGGACAATCCAATCCATTTTTGCATCTGTCGATGCACCTCTCCATCGCCGAACAAATCTCGATCGATCAGCCGAGCGGCATACGCGATGCATTCCAACAGCTAGCTGGCCGTCTGGGCGAGCACGAGGCCCATCATCAGATCATGGAATGTCTAGGCGAGATGCTGTGGGCATCGCAACGCAATGGCACGCCGCCTGATGGGGAAAGCTATGTCGAGTGCATACGCCGCCGAACGCGCTGAGCCATCGGTCAATAACCTCGCTCGTTTATACTCGACGACATAATCATTGTCTTAATACTTCATCCTTCCAGAATCTACGACCATGACCACCCCTAAGCGCTTTGACGGCTCCGAACAGTATGTGGCCACCCAAGATCTGAAACTCGCGGTCAATGCCGCGTTAACGCTGCAGCGGCCTCTCCTGATCAAGGGTGAACCCGGTACCGGCAAGACCATGCTGGCTGAGGAGGTTGCTGCCGCGCTCGATATGCCACTACTGCAGTGGCATATCAAGTCCACTACCAAGGCGCAGCAAGGTCTGTATGAGTACGATGCAGTTTCACGCTTGCGCGACTCGCAACTCGGCGACGAGCGAGTCAAAGATATCCATAACTACATCGTCAAAGGTGTGCTGTGGCAGGCCTTCACTACTGATCAGCCGGTGGTGCTGTTGATTGATGAAATCGACAAGGCAGATATCGAGTTTCCGAATGACTTGCTGCGCGAACTCGACCGCATGGAATTTTATGTCTACGAGACACGCGAGATGGTGCGTGCCAAGCACCGCCCACTGGTCATCATCACCTCGAATAATGAAAAAGAACTGCCCGATGCTTTCTTACGGCGTTGCTTCTTCCATTACATAAAATTTCCGGATAAAGAGACGATGCAGCAAATCGTCGACGTGCACTTCCCAAGGATCAAGAAAGATCTGCTATCAGCGGCATTACACGCGTTTTTCGAGATGCGCGAGATTCCTGGCCTGAAGAAGAAACCGTCAACCTCCGAATTACTGGACTGGCTGAAGCTCTTATTGGCTGAAGATATTCCTGCTGATGTATTGCACTCGAAAGGTAAAGACAATGTTGTGCCGCCACTGCATGGTGCGCTCCTGAAAAACGAGCAAGATATTCATTTGTTCGAGCGACTAGTATTCATGTCGCGCAATAACCGCTGATAGCTTACCGAGCATAGTGCAAGCATCATGTTGATTGATTTCTTTTTCACGCTGAAAGATGCGCGAGTTCCGGTCTCGATCAAGGAATTCTTGCTGCTACTGGAAGCCCTCGAAAAGAATGTGATCAGTCCGTCGATTGATGAGTTTTACTACCTCGCCCGTACCACGCTAGTCAAAGATGAGGCCAATTTCGATAAATTCGATAAAGCCTTTGGCTATTACTTCCACGGCGCGCAGACCTTATTCGATAAAGCACCGGAGATCCCGCTCGACTGGCTGATCAAGCGGCTACAGCGTGAGCTCACGCCCGAACAAAAAGCGCAAATTGAAAAATTCGGCTACGACAAGCTGATGGATCGCCTCAAGCAATTACTCGATGAGCAAAAAGCACGTCATGAGGGCGGCAATAAATGGATAGGTACCGGTGGCACCTCTCCTTTCGGAAACGGTGGCGCTAATCCAGAAGGCATCCGTATCGGTGGTGAAGGTGGTAACCGTAGCGCGGTCAAGGTGTGGGACGCGCGCGCTTTTCGTGACTATGACAGCGAGCGCGAGCTGGGCACGCGCAACATCAAAATCGCATTGCGCCGACTACGACAGTTTGCACGCGAAGGGCTGGAAGAAGAGCTGGCACTGGACGACACCATACGCGCCACTGCCAATAACGCCGGCTGGCTAGATCTGAAGATGCAGCCCGAGCGCAAGAACAAGGTCAAGGTACTGATGCTGATGGATGTCGGCGGCACTATGGACGACCATATTGCGCAAGTAGAAGAGCTATTCTCAGCCGCCAAGTCGGAGTTCAAGAATATGGAGTTCTTTTACTTCCACAACTGCGTCTATGACCATCTTTGGAAACATAACCACCGGCGGCACGCCGAGCGCTTCCCGAGCTGGGAGGTGATCCGCAAATATCCAGCGGACACCAAGCTGATATTTGTCGGCGATGCCACCATGAGCCCCTATGAGATCGTGCAGCCGGGTGGCTCAGTGGAGTACAACAATGAAGAGGCCGGTGCGGTGTGGTTACAGCGCTTCACTCAACAGTTTTCCAAGTACGTCTGGCTGAATCCGGAGCCCGAGGGCTTATGGCAGTACCGGCAGTCGATCGCGATTATTCGCCAGTTGATGTCTGATCGTATGTACCCGATCACGATGGAGGGGCTGGATCGGGCAATGCAACTACTATCCAAATAGCAGCCTCGCCCAAAACCCTACCTCTACCAGAGTTTAAAGTTCACGACAGTATTATTGTCAGCACTAGTACATCGGAAAATCAAAGCTCTCTCGCTTTGAATCAGTCTTCAAATAGTACATCCATAATTCAAATGACTTTGCTGCGGCCAAATCAGGGCGGAACAGCAAAAGGCGGAAACCCACCAAGTTCTCTGAGAGCGAAATCATTTTTCGCTCAATCTTTAGGAGAAACTTATGGGAAAAGTCAGGCATTCGGTAAACACTTGGCTCCAAACTTTGGACAAAAAGTTTACCCTGGATGAATCGGGCCGTTGCTTTCTTCAGCGCGACAATGAAACCGGCGTTGTGGTTTATGCCCCAGAAGAAGGCGATGAGGTATTTCTATATAGCGACCTGATGCGCATTCCTGATAACAGCCCGCCCAAATTCTATGAAAAGATACTGACGCTCAACTCGCAAACCTCGCGGACTGGCGGAGCGTCTATTACCTTCGAATCAAGTTCAAATCAGCTGCTCGCCATTTTTTCTCAGCCAATAATAGCCTTAGACAGCCAGACATTTCAAAACATACTGCAAAACCTACCCAGAACGGTTGAGTCACTGCGTTTGCAGCTAAAAGATATCTGGCTCGACTGTCAAAAAAACTTATCCAACACACCGCTTATGCCTTCGATAAGTCAGATGAGTCACGCCTAAAGTATTTCTCGAAAAAAATCTAAAAGCTCTCAATCCATCCGGGACTAATTATGAATCCTCTGCCAAATATTTCGCATAGTCATTCAACACCGACAGCCTCAGTAAGTAGCGCCAATCCTATACAAGCCACGATGCTCAGCGCTAACCAGGCAAGCGCAAGCCCTCTGTTCATGGGGTCTTCCAAGCTGCCCACGGAAGAACTAGCTCCACGGACGCTCACGCTTCCGTCATTAATCTTCGCCGGCTTATACGAAACAATTCAGGCTGACAAAGGAAGGGCAGAAATATCACTACCAATGGGCCCAATTCAGATCGGAGGCATAGGAGAGTCTAATCACGCCCCGGAAATGGGAAGCGCAGCAGAGCCTAATCACGAACTGGAATCTGTCGGCAAGCAGGTCGTTTTACCAAGAAATCACGCGCCGGAGAGCTGGTTATCTAGCGATATGAACCCGCTTTACATGGGTCCATCACCCTCAATACGCAATAGCCATTTTATCGGTGGCGGCTCCGATGAAACTATGCTCAGCTTTTTACCCGATGATTTATCCCCGGCTGTCCTACAAAATTTAAGCCGAGAAAACTTGCAAAGGTTCGAGCAGATTCGCGATAGCTTTACGACCGAAACGCAAACCATCTCGATAAAAGAAAAAGATGGTAGCAAGCATGGAAGAACCGTCGATGTCACCGTAAGGAAATTCAATCGCCCAGACCCGAGCACTTATTTAACCAAGACTGCGATTGATAAACATTTATCTATGTTCCTTGATAAGCCCTGTCTTTTCATTACGCGCGATGCGTATGAAAGCTTCTGCAAAAATGGAATCGGTCGTAAAGACGGCCAGTTTTTAATTACTAAAGACATCGGCGACAAAATAGAAATACTACTTCGTAATAAGTCAACGTTCGCGGCGGGTGAGGCACAGTTAGGCATCCCTAGCGGTGCTTGGAAAAATCAGGAAATCATTCGGGCGACGGTCAATGAAATTCCAAACCTACGAATGGCTTCCGGCAATGAGGCCGGCGCCAATAAATACTGGATGCCGGGCGGCTACCTACCTAATGGATTACCAGAGGCCGTCTGCGACCAAATCCCCAAAGATAAAGTCACCATGAATAACTTCCACCCCGCCGACTAACAGCACCAACTCGCGCCAGCTAGCCGGTCATTCTTTTATGTCTTTGGAGAACGCTATGGAAAACATACTGCTACATGAAGAAGCGTGGCGCTACAAACTTTACAAAAACGGGGCGGACTATGTCCTCTCAGTTCCATGTGGTAGCTCGGCGCTGTA
>JAIXQV010000174.1 GCA_027485535.1 Oxalobacteraceae bacterium
CCAGAGATATGCACCCGGCGCGAGCGACTGGTCGAATCGAGGTGATCCATCAAGGTCGCGGCCGCCAGTAGCCCGGACATCGCCGCCATCGGCACGCCCGGCCCCGGGTGCACGCTGCCCCCCGCCAGAAACAGCCCGGGTACTTTGCTCACCGCTCCGCGGCGCGCGAATGCCGACATCCATCCATGGGTCGCCATGCCGTACAGCGCTCCCGCGCTGGCCGGGAAGATCCGCTCGAAATCCGCTGGCGTTGTGCGTACCGTGTTCTGCGCCGTGCGACGAATGTTCAGCCCATAGCGGGCCAACAGGGAAAAGGAATGGTTTTCGCATGCGTCGATCTCCGACTCGGTGAGATTGCGCCGCGCAATCGCAGGCGCATTGACCAGTACCAGCATCCGGTCGCGTGTTGTTGGCTGATCGGTGACCAGGCCGCGGTCCTGCGCGCAGACATAGACGGTCGGTGTTGCGGGTAATCTGCCGTGATCAAAAATGTCGCTGAACTCGCTCTGATAATCTGGCTGAAAAAAAACATTGTGGCGGTCTAGCTCAAAGCCATCGGTCTCCGCATGAACACTCCAGGTCAGCGCAGATAAAGAGCGCTTCGATCCCGGTGTCGGTGACGCAGCGCGCTTACCAGTCTCGCCCAGCAAGCCTTGCCCCAAGGCCGAGATATCACCATTGAACACGACGCTATCGGCCGCCAGCTGTTCACCATTTTCCAGACGCACATGACTCACCCGACCGCCCTGCATACCAATCTCGGCAACGCGGCAACCGTAGCGTGCATTCACGCCAAGTCGCTCACCTAAACGCGCCAGTGACTGCGCCAGCGCATGCATACCGCCCTGCACCGACCACACACCATCGAGCTCTACTTGCGTCACCAGCATTAATGTCGCAGGCGCGCGCCATGGCGAAGAGCCACAATAAGTTGCATAGCGAGCGAACAGTTGACGCAAACGCTCATCATGAAAATGTTCGCGCAGCGCATCCCACAAATTACTCATCGGCCCAAGCGACGCCAGCACCGCTAAGCCGCGTAGCCCAAGGTCGCCCATCATGCTGCGCAGCGTGGGTGATTGCGAGCGTATAAACGGCCCTTCAAGCGTGTCATAGACCGATCGTGCCTGCTGACAAAACTTCATGAAACGCATGCCCTCGCTCGGGCCCGCCAGCCGCGCAATAGCATCGCGGGATTGCCCCGGATCAGCGAATAAATCCATGCGCTGATCTGGGCTCCAGGCGTGACGCGCGAGTACCGGTAGCGCGCTTAACTGCAGCTCCTCTTCCAGCGACGCACCGACCGAGCCATACACCTGCTCGAACACCCAGCGCATGGTGAATACCGTTGGCCCGCTATCGATTGGGCCGCCATCCACCATCAGCTGCCGCATCTTGCCACCGGGTTGCTCAGCCGCTTCCAGCAAGGTGACCTGCAAGCCGCGATTCGCTAACTGCAAAGCCGACACTAATCCAGCAACGCCAGCGCCGATCACAACCACACGGTGCGCGCTCGGTGGGCTAGCCATGGCGGTACGTGCCTTCTACAGCGACATCAGCGTCGTTCAATGGTGTGTGACCTTGATCAAGTTGATCAGCCATACCAGCGCCCGTTCCAGGTACCGCGCAGGGACAGTGGCGCGAAGCGCACGAACATCGACTCCGAAAAAAATGTGTGCCGCCATGCCGCACGAATCGCTTCCTCATGCGCACCGGTGCGTGCATAGGCGTCCATGGCTGCTGCGTTTTTCCACAAGCTGAACGTCGCTTGTCGGAGCAGCGGCGCCTCACCTAAACCAATCGCCAGCTCACAGCCCTCCGCAGTAGCAAGCCCTGCTTGGGCGGCCGGTGCGTAGCGCCAAAATGCGGCGGCAGCACTTGGACGAATCGAGGCACGGGTCAATGCAGCAAGCGGTGCATTCGACGGAATCGATGGCCCGGATTGCAATGAGACGCCATCCCATGAGCCACGCGCATTGGCGGTTTGCAAAGTGATGGTGAGGCACTCATCACTGCGCTGACGGTAGCGATCGAGTAATTCGGCATGTGCTTCAAAGTGTTCTGCATGCTCGATGTCATCAAACAAACAGAACAGTCCTTGATACGACGCACTGGGCGCGAGGCCGAAGCCACCACCACGACCACTACCGAGTGTTTTGATGAATTGCAGGCCGGGGGCCTGCTCGGGAAACCAGCGTGAGAACGCGAGTCTGCCCCAGCTCCAAGGCCAGTAGGCGGGTCGCAGACGCGCAAGTAGCAGTACAGCTGCGCCGCAGGGCGCGACGTCACCGCTGTGACTTGGGTGCGCGCGCTCTGGATCAGCCGGCCCCTCATCCGCAGGATCGCTGCCGTTCCTGGCGATGAGATGGCCGACGGACATGGGGCTAGCCGATAAGGTAGTTCACGTAAGGATCAGCGTCACTTGCTAGTCGGACCCGAGGCAAGCGCTGGATAATCCTTCAGCATCGGGAAGCCGTACAAGGGCTTGTAGGCACCTTGGTGACAGGTCGCACAGCTCACCTTCGCGACATCACCACCAGGACCTTTACGCTCGACCGGGAATACTTCAGTCAGCGGCACCATGTACTCATTGTTCACATCACGCGCCATACGAATCCCGTGATAAGCGGTGACACGTTGTGGCGGGCTACTCTCCCAGCTTTGGAACGAGCGCGTATTGTGGCAATAGGTACAGTTGACGCCGAGCGAGGTCGACATATGCGTCATCAGGCTGTAGGTCCACTCGGCTTGCTTGATCGAGTGCCGGTTACCCGAAGGTAGTGGCGTTGGGCCATTCACGCGAATCGGCTTGTCTTCCAGCAGGAAAGGGGTCAGTGCATCGGTTGGTAGTGATGACATATTCGCCAGCGGTGCAGGCGTATTCTGTCCTGCCAGATCACCGATGAAGTCAGCACGCTTGTCTTGCTCAAGCGGCGTGAACCAGACATTGGTCGGTACTGGATTGCCGCGGTGGCAGGTGTAGCAAGTGACACCGGTTTCAGCGACGTGGTTCTTCCAGTTGCCGTTGATGTGGCGTGTCATCTC
>JAIXQV010000012.1 GCA_027485535.1 Oxalobacteraceae bacterium
CCCCACCAACGGAAAATATGGCATGGCCATCGCCGTCAGCACTGGGGTTCAGGTCGCCGCTGGCACCGCTGATCTCCAGCCCGGTGCTTCGATCGGCTTTGGCCTTGGATGGGGCCCCGGCAGCGCTGCTGGTGCAGAAGGCCAAACCTTGACCGCTGGCGGTGAAGTTGGCGGCATTGATACGGCCGCACAATGGACCCTGCCGCCCTCGCTGGTGCAAGTCCTCGCGACCGATGTCGCCAGGAACGGCTTCGACGTGAACAGCTTGAAGAATGCGCTGACCTCGTCGATCACCGACGGCATTACGACGATGTGCCAGTCACCAGGTATTTCCGCAGGCGTGAGCATCCCGACTTCGGCGAACTTGGGCAATGTCACATTCAGCCCTGGCTACACCCACGTGGTTTGGAAGGGCTCGATCTGATTTAACCACTGGGTGCGATCCGGTCTCTTTGACCTTGCTGGCGGCGTTCATTGCCGCGGCGGGTCGCATGGACTCAGCACCCACATTTGATTGATCATTCCCCGGGATTTTCAACACTGCCGGGAAACAGATGCACCGCGGGGCCGATGGCCCCGCGGTGTTTCTTGTTTTTAGGATGCCTAATTTGCCTTGCGCCTGCGCACACGCACCGCCGTGTTTTACCGAAGATCGTGAAGCGTTCTGTGCATGGCGGTGCAAAAACAGGCCACTCGCGGCGGGGCGAAGGCGGCTATCGCCGGGATCTGCAAGTCCACCCAGCGGCGGTTCGGCCGCGCCATCCTGGAGGGCCTTCGCCGTCATACCAAAGCTCTGTAATGGGCGTCCGTAAAAAGAGGGCTTACTTGTGCCTAGTTGTAAGCACCGTAGACACATAATTCATCATCGATTATCAAATGAAAAGTGGACCTTTTAGGTATTTGTTTAGTTAAAACGTTCACGTTAATTTGATCTAAACCGGAAGATTGGGTTTCCATGAAGAAATTTGCTTATTTCGCGGCAGTCTCTGTCGTTCTCATCGCTCAGGCTGCTTCGGCCCAGAATAAACCCATTCCATCTCAGATTCCTGGTTCGAAATATGGACCAGTTGCCGGTCAGGCCGTGACCCTTACGGCCGTCAGTGCGAAGCCAACGGCCAGCGTGACACTTGCAGACGGGAAGGTGTGGCAATTTAGCCCGAGCCTCAAAGGCGCCAGTAAAGGCGCAACGGTGGCCGGCGTTGCGGTTGACCCAAGCAAGCTTACCGTGGGCATGAGCTGCGTTTTGAAGGGTACCCGGACGCCCTTGGTAAATGCCATCGAAACCCTGGCTTGCAATTAAACCTAATTACTGAGCTTGAGTGTTGCTACAGACGCACGGCGGGGCCATAGGCCCCGCCGTGTTTTTTCTGTTTTGCGGTCTATTGTGCTTTGTGCCTGCGCACACGCACCGCATTGTTGTACTGAAAATCGTGAAGCGTCACTCACGCGGGCGAGCGCCAATGAAGCAGGGCTGGCAGCAGGAGAATCCGGCAAATTTGCCGGCTTACAAAGCCCCTCAACCCGCCCCGGTGACGCAAGCCGTACCACCCCCTCATGCGCGCGCCGCATCACAAAATCCATTGCACTCCGCCCCCACCCCGGCAATGTCACCTGCAAACCGCAACTGGGGAGCCCACCACCATGATCGTCCGCACATTCGCGCTCGCCGCCCTGCTCGCCGCCACCAGCGCTGCCGCCGCTCCCACCGTTACCGAAGCCGATTTTGTCGCGAAGGATTTCCGCTTTTCTGACGGCAAGACCCTGCCCGCGCTGAAGCAGCATTACCGCACCATCGGCACGCCGGTTCGCAATGCCAAGGGCGAGATCATCAACGCCGTGATGGTGGGCCACGGCACTGGCGGCACTGGCGCGCAATTCCTTGTGCCGCAGTTCGCCCGCCTGCTCGAACCAGGCGGCACGCTGGATGCGGGCAAATATTTCATCATCCTGCCTGATGCCATCGGCCACGGTGGCTCGTCCAAGCCCAGTGACGGCCTGAAGATGGCGTTCCCGGCCTATGATTACGCCGACATGGTCCGCGCGCAGGGGCAGTTGCTCGATCATCTGGGCGTGAAGCAATTGCGCCTGCTGATGGGCACATCGATGGGCTGCATGATGGGCTTCCAGTTCGGCACCGATCTGCCTGGCCGCGCTGCCGCGATCATGCCGCTGGCCTGCAACGTGATCGAGCTGGCGGGGCGCAACCGCATGTGGCGGGCGATGGCGATCCAGGCGATCAAGGCCGATCCCGATTGGCAGGGGGGCAATTTCACGAGGCCGCCCTTGAATGGCATGCGGGTGGGCGTGGCGTTGCAGGCGATGGCCAGTTCCGCCCCGGTGCGCATGCAGGCCGATACGCCCGATCGCGCCAGTTCCGACGCACTGGCCGAACGCGCGATGGCAGCGGGCCTTGCCAGCAGTGCCGACGCCAATGATCGCATTTATCAACTGGAAGCCAGCCGCAATTACAACCCGGCCCCCAATCTGGCCCGCATCACCGTGCCCGTCACCTGGGTGAACAGCGCCGATGATTTCATCAACCCGCCCGGCGTGGGTGAGCCTGAACGCCATGTGCGGGCGATGCCGCAGGCGCGGTACGTGCTCATCCCCGAAAGCACGGAAACGCGCGGCCACAGCACGCACACGTGGAGCATCTTCTGGGAAGGCGAGTTGAAGGCACTGCTGGCGCGCAGCCAGTGAGGCGTCAGGCCGGGCACCGTCCGGTGCCGGGCCCCTTCACAAACCGCCCCGCCGCCGCGCCGGTCGGCTCGCCGCCTTTCAGCACCTGTACGCCGTTCACGAACACGGTGGACACGCCGGTGGCATATTGCGCCGGCTTCGCGAACGTCGCGTGATCGGTGATGGTGGCCGGATCGAACACCACGACATCAGCGAAATAGCCCGGCTTCAGCAGGCC
>JAIXQV010000057.1 GCA_027485535.1 Oxalobacteraceae bacterium
CGATCGTGCGCTCTTTATCGAGCAGTGCCATGTTTCCTCCTGTGGGGCCGCCCAGTGGGCGACGTCGGTCTTTCGAGTTGTTATATTGAGCTTGGTGCCGAAGGCGGCGCTCATCCTGACAGGGTACATTCTACGTTGCAATATGCTATGGTGGACATAATGTTCAAGGTCCGAATCAACCCGCATTGGGAAATCACACGTGGTAACGGCGAACCGCTCGACACCGCGGTTTTACTTTCGCTGCTGCGCGCCATCGACGAGACAGGCTCGATTGCGCGTGCCGCGCAAACCGTTGGCCTGTCTTATCGCTACGCATGGGGCTTGCTCCGCGATGCGGAAGAATTGTTCGGCAATAGTTTGATGACCACCGGACGTGGGCGCGGTACTCAACTATCCCCGCTGGCAGAAAAACTGATCTGGGCCGACCGCCGCGTCGCCGCCCGCCTTTCGCCCACCTTGGATAGCCTCGCCTCAGAGCTTGAGACCGAACTCGGCAAAACCGTTGGTGCTGCACCGGCGATGATTCGCCTCGATGCCAGCCATGGCTTTGCGGTGGCGGCGTTTCTCCGGCAAGCAACTGAATCCGGATTGCCGATTGATCTGCGCTACCGCAACAGTACCGATGCTGTGGCTGCGTTATCGCGAGGCGAATCGGATTTAGCGGGTTTTCATGTGCCAACGGGTGAGTTCGAGGCGCCATCTGCCGAGCGCTTCGGCAAGTGGTTAGATGCGCGTACCCACCGGCTGATCCATCTTGCTCACCGCGAGCAAGGCTTGTTCGTGAATACCGGCAACCCGCTGGGTATTCAAGGTTTGTCAGATTTGTCGCGTTCTGATGTTCGCTTTGTGAATCGGCAAGTGGGCTCAGGTACACGCATGCTGCTCGAGCTGATGCTGGAAAAATTAGCGATACCACCCACCGCCATCAACGGCTTTGAAAATACCGAGTTCACGCACTCGGCAGTCGCGGCATTTATCGCCAGCGGCATGGCGGATGTCGGCTTTGGTGTGCAAACGGCGGCAGAGCGATTCAAGTTAGATTTCATACCACTCGCGCGCGAACGCTACTTTTTAGCGGTCGATGCAGAGTCGCTGGATCAACCTGGCATGCGTCAGGTGATTGATGTGGTGCGCTCGGCAAGTTTCCGCGACGCTGTGCATCAACTCGCTGGCTATGATGCCACCGACACGGGCGAGATACTGACGCTGTCGCAAGCATTCAGCGCAGCACCACGCAAGCAAGCCGCTTGAGTTCATTGAACTCATAGAAGCTTTTGCACTGATTCACCTTGGCTACCAACTTGCGCTCAGTGGTCGACGTGAGTTCCTTCACTTGATTAATCCCTTGGCAATCTCTCCCATCACTATCACCGCAGTCATACTCGCCGGCGGCATGGGGCGCCGCATGGGTGGTGTGGATAAAGGCCTGCAACTGATTCATGGACAGCCGATGGTGCAACATGTACTTCATCGCGTGCAGCCTCAGGTGGGTAAGGTGTTGATTAACGCCAATCGTCATCTCGATGACTATCAAAGCTTCGGTGTGCCGATCTGTAGCGACAGCATCAGCGGTTATGCCGGACCCTTGGCAGGCATACACGCGGCGCTGCTGCACACCGATACACCTTATCTGGTCAGTGTGCCTTGTGATTCACCGCTACTACCGAACGACTTGGTATCGCGCTTGTCTGTGGCGATGCGTGAGCACAATGCCGATGCGGCTGTCGTGGTGACTGGCAACGGCGAGCAACGACAACGTCATCCGGTGTTTCTCTTGTTGAAGTCTGATGTGCGAAGCTCGCTGGAACACTATCTGGATAACGGTGGACGCAAGGTCGATGATTGGCTTGCAAGCCTGAATTGTGTGGATGTGCCGTTCGATGATGAAACGGCGTTCATCAATGTAAATACGCCTGAAGATATTCAAGCGCTAACAACAACGACTGGATCCCGGCCTGCGCCGGGATGAAGGTTTGAGTAGATAGCTTCTAACCGCGCAATTACCGAATCTCGACCTGCGCCGGGATGACGTTCGCCAGTAGATGGGTTCTAGCTAAGCGACTTCGGCTTGAAGTGTTTATCGCTGATGCGAAACTTTTGGCGTCGATCCCCCATCAGCAGCCGCAACTCCTGAATCGATAGCGCACTCACCTCGTGCATACGAATCAATAGCGAGGCCGTGACGGGTAATCGTCGATGTCGAATTTTGCTGATCACCGGTGGGGATACCTCCAGTGCGCGCGATAAGGCGGCATCATTTTTCAGATTCAGCCGCTCGATTAAGGTCGCGAGCAAATGGTCTGGATCATAGCGCTGAGCGGGCTGTGTGGTAGCGGGCTGTCCAGTTTGTGGCTGAGCGGAAGGTGACTGCGTAGTATGTGGCTGCATGGCATGGGTGAGCAGAAGATGAGAACGCATTCTGACCCTACACGCCCTCGCCGCATTGTCCACTCACAACTGCGACTGCCCATACGTCTGTGCGACGGCAATCTTGGGCTTGTGCCCCTCCACTTGCGTGTTGTCTAATTTCACGCCACGGCAGAAAAGCGCTTTGTAGTCATTCTTGATAGCCACGCACGTCTATTACCGAAGTCAAAAAACTAGCGAGCATCCTCTGGGAGTGGCAAAGCGGTTTTATATTTCACCTGCTTGAGCGCGAAGCTAGATTTGATGTTCTTGATCCCGGGAATGCGCGTTAGATTTTCGAGAATGAATTTCTCTAACGCCTGCAAGTCCGGCACGACGATGCGCAGCAGGTAATCCTCATCACCCGTCATCAGGTACACCTCCATCACTTCATCGAAGTGACTCACCGCCTGCTCGAATCGTTCGAGCGCCTGCGCCTCCTGCTTCTCAAGCGCCACGCGCACGAACACATTCACCTTGAGCCCAAGCGTGAGCGGGTCTACCAGGGCGACATAGCGCGAGATCACCCCTTCGCTCTCCAGCCGCTTAACGCGCGCCAGCGTAGGCGACGGCGACAGCTGAACATTGCCCGCCAATTCGACATTGGTCAGGCTGGCATCCTGCTGCAACTGCCTGAGAATACGAAGATCTGTACTATCGATGTTTGACATATTTATATACCGTTTAATTCTTATAAATCAGCATTTTATGCTGTTTTAGTGAGCTTTTGACAAATTTTCAGCAGCACATTCTGCGGCACAACCGTTAAGCTTTCGACATGTAAAGCCTCGAACAAGCTACGCATCAATGAAGGATGTGTGTGCTGGCGCCAAGGCCACCCCGCTACCACCCTTACCGATTGCACCTCTATGGACATGACCGCACCCGAGCATCTGCTACGACCCACCGACACCGACGCGCAAGAGACCGCCGAGTGGATTGAGGCGCTGAACTCAGTGATCGCCAGCGCCGGCCCGGAGCGCGCTCGTTTCTTGTTGTCGCAACTCGCCTCATCGGCGCGTGCCGCTGGCTTGAACTGGCGCGACGCGCGCATCACGCCCTACATCAACACGATTCGGCCGCAGGATGAGCCGCCCTACCCCGGCGGCGGCGATGCCATCGCTATCGAAGAACGACTCGCCGGCATCCTGCGCTGGAATGCGCTGGCGATGGTAGTGCGCGCCAATCGTGCCTATGGCGAACTCGGTGGACATATCGCAAGCTATGCCTCTGCGGCTGATCTGTTTGAAGTCGGTTTCAATCATTTCTTCCGCGCACGCAGCACAGACTTCGCGGGTGACCTGATCTACTTTCAGCCACACTCCGCACCCGGCATTTATGCCCGCGCTTATCTCGAGGGCAGGCTCGATGAAAACAATCTTGCTCACTACCGCCAAGAGATCGCGGCGGCAGCAAGCGGCACGCAAGGCCTGTCGTCCTACCCGCACCCCTGGTTGATGCCGGAGTTCTGGCAGTTTCCTACCGGTTCCATGGGCATCGGCCCGATCAGTTCAATTTATCAGGCGCGCTTCATGCGCTATCTCGAGCATCGCGGCTTGTTGGCCACGCAAGCACGCAAAGTGTG
Organism: Oxalobacteraceae bacterium; assembly: GCA_027485535.1. GTDB lineage: Bacteria > Pseudomonadota > Gammaproteobacteria > Burkholderiales > Burkholderiaceae_D > Pernthalerella. Next base: position 3,992 of record JAIXQV010000057.1, read on the forward strand.
GGGTGTGTTCGGCGATGGCGAGATGGATGAACCCGAGTCACTCGCCGCACTATCGCTCGCCGCGCGAGAAAAACTCGACAATCTGGTGTTTGTCATCAATTGCAACCTGCAACGTCTCGACGGCCCGGTACGAGGCAATAGTCATATTGTCGATGAGTTAGAGACCTTATTCGGCGGCGCTGGCTGGCATGTCATCAAGCTACTGTGGGGCTCAGACTGGGACCCGCTATTTGCCCGTGACACGAATGGCGAACTGTCTGATGCACTAAGTCAGACGGTGGACGGGCAGTTGCAGACCTTCGCGGCGAATGACGGCGCGTTTAACCGAGAGCATTTCTTTGGGCAATCGCCCGCCCTAAAAGCATTCGGCGATCTGCTGACGGATGAAGAGATCGATCGCTTGAAGCGCGGTGGCCATGACCTGAAAAAAATCTATGCCGCCTACCATGCGGCCACCCAGCAGCGTGGGCGGCCAGTCGTGATTCTCGCCCAGACCAAGAAGGGCTTTGGCATGGGAAAAGCCGGACAAGGCCGCATGACAACGCACCAGCAGAAAAAACTCGAGCTGGCTGATTTGATCGAGTTTCGTGACCGCTTTCAACTGCCGCTGAGCGATGCGCAGGTTGAGCACCTCGAGTTCTACCGACCACCTGCAGATAGTCGCGAGATGCGTCACCTGCACCAGCGCCGTGCTGCGCTGGGTGGCTTTGTACCGCAGCGAATCGCCAGCAGCAAAACCCTGCCCGTACCTTCCATCGAAAGCTACGCCGCTTTTGCGTTGGAGGCAGATAACAAAGAGATGTCCAGCACCATGGCTTTGGTGAGGATGATGGGCGGGTTACTCAAAGACGCTCAACTTGGCAAGCATGTGGTGCCGATTGTCGCCGACGAAGCGCGCACCTTTGGCATGGCAAACTTGTTCAGGCAGGTGGGTATCTATTCGGCGCAGGGGCAGCTGTATCAGCCTGAGGATATCGGCTCGATTCTGTATTACCGCGAAGCGAAAGACGGACAAATTCTCGAGGAAGGCATTTCCGAGGCGGGTGCGATTTCTTCATGGACTGCCGCTGCTACCAGCTATGCAGTGCATGGCTTGCCGATGCTGCCGTTTTATATTTACTACTCGATGTTCGGTTTCCAGCGCATCGGTGATTTGATCTGGGCCGCCGCCGACCAACGTGCCCGTGGCTTCCTGATCGGCGCCACCTCGGGTCGCACCACATTGGGTGGCGAGGGCTTGCAGCATCAAGACGGTAGTAGCCATGTGGTGGCCGCAACCATCCCCAACTGCATTGCTTACGACCCTGCCTATGCCTATGAACTTGCGGTGATTGTGGATGACGGCATGCGTCGCATGCTGACGCAGCAGGAGGATGTTTTTTACTACATCACCGTCACCAACGAGAATGAGGCGCAACCCAGCATACCGCCTGAGTCGCGCGAGGGCATCTTGCGAGGCCTGCATAGAATCAAACCATGCGATAAGCCTCAACTGCGTTTGCTCGGCGCTGGCCCGTTGTTGAAAGAGACGATTGCTGCTGCGGCGCTACTGCAAGAGCGCTTCGGCGTTCAAGCCGAAGTTTGGAGCGTGACTAGTTTTTCTGAACTGGCTCGTGATGGCGTCGCGTGTGAGCGAGCACGTCGACTGAAACAATCCGATGCACTGCCCTGGATTACGCAACAGCTTGGTGAGTCAAACGCACCGGTGATTGCTGTCTCGGATTACGTGCGCACGGTCGCGGAAAGTGTGCGCGCCTACGTACCAGCACCCTATGTCACCTTGGGCACCGATGGTTTTGGCCGTAGTGATACACGCGCCGCGTTGCGTGACTTTTTTGAAGTCGATGCACGCTGGATCAGCTATATCGCGCTCACCGAGTTATTTGCAGGGAAAAAAACCGATGTCGAGTGGCGTGCAATCGCCGACCAACTGGGGCTGGATATCGACAAGGCGATGCCCAGCGCGGTGTGATGCCTGTGCCAGCATCACGAAGGTATAAGCATCGTCGGTCTGGATGCTAGATCGCACCAGCGGATTTCAACGCAGCGATCTGGTCATTGTCATAGCCAAGGTCACGCAAGATATCGGTGGTGTGCTCCCCCAGTGCTGGAATAGGATCCATGCGCGGATTCCAGGCACTGCCGGACCCTGGCGGTTTGAGTGCCGGCATAGCGCCGTTTGGCGTCATCACCTCGACCCAACGCTCACGCGCGCGTAACTGCGCGTGCTGCCAAAGGCCTTGCATATCATTCAGCATCGCATTAGCAATTTGTGCCTCGTCTAGGCGCGCGATTACTTGCTCGGCCGTGAGTGTACTGAACACCTCGCAGATCAATGCATACAGTTCACGCCGAGCTGCGCTGCGCTGCGCAGTCGAGGCAAAGCGCGGGTCTTTCGTCAGCGCGGGTTGCAGCATAACTTTTTCGCAGAACTGGGCCCACTCGCGTTCATTCTGCAAACCCAACATCACGATCTTGCCGTCACCCGCAGGAAATGGGCCGTACGGGTAGATGGTGGCATGCGAGGCCCCCGCACGCGCCGGTGCAGGCGCACCCTGGTAGGTGTAGTACATCGGGAAACTCATCCACTCGGCCATGCTCTCGAGCATGGAAATATCGATCGCACAGCCGCGGCCAGTTCGTCCCCGCTGAATCAAGGCAGCGAGAATATTGGTGTAGGCATACATACCAGCGGCGATATCGGCAATCGATACACCCGCTTTGGTCGGCTCGTCTGGTGTGCCGGTGACGGATAAAAATCCCGACTCGCTCTGAATCAATAAATCGTAGGCCTTTTTGTCGCGGTAAGGTCCATCGACGCCGTATCCGGAGATATCGCACACAATCAATTGCGGATGCTTGGCCGATAGCGCGCCATAGGAGAGCCCCAAACGCGCCGCCGCACCGGGCGCAAGGTTTTGTACCAACACATCAACGTCGCTCAGCAATTGCTCCAGCACCTCGCGCGCAGCGGCTTGCTTGATGTCCAACGTAATGCTCTCTTTGGAGCGATTGGTCCACACGAAATGCGAGGCCAAGCCATTGACGCGGTCATCGTAGTCGCGTGCAAAATCGCCGACACCCGGGCGCTCAACCTTGATCACCCGGGCGCCAAGATCGGCGAGTTGACGTGTACAGAACGGTGCTGCAATTGCATGCTCTAGCGTGAGCACTGTGATGCCATCGAGTGGTCGCATAAGCTTTTAACAAGTTGTATGGCTACGAAATAGTGGAAAGATTATCCCACGATGACCTTAAAGCCCGGGGCCGGGGGTAGCTCAAAGCAGCCACTCAAAATCGGGCGCCAGCGGCCAGCAGCGAGTTTATAATCGCGGCTTCCGCCTGCCATGCCCCGAATGGCACACGGCACGAACCGCCTGTTCCTTCATGTCCCAATCCCACCCCGACTCGCTACCCACACCACCTTTTGCGTCAGCGTCATTCTTCGTCCGCGCTACCCGCGCGCTTGATCGACCTGCCCTGGCCACACTACTACTGTTTGTCTGGGTCATGCTTGGCGCCTGGATCAGACCCCTCGCCCTGCCCGACGAGGGCCGCTACGTCGGCGTAGCATGGGAAATGGTGCGCTCCGGTGACTGGCTGACACCCACGCTGAATGGGCTGCCGTATTTCCATAAGCCGCCCTTGTTTTACTGGCTGACCGCAGTGTCGATCAAGGCCTTTGGCACGGTCGATCTGGCGATGCGGTTGGCATCCATGCTGGCTGCAGCGCTGATAGCGTTTGCCGGTGCGCGTGTGCTGACCCGCTGGCATAGCGCCCAGATGGCGCGCTGGTATTTGCTGTTGCTGGCGACTTTGCCCTACGCTTACCTAGGCTCGCAATTCGCCAATCACGATATGTTGGTGGCGGCATTTATCACCGGTGCGGTGTTATTCGGCGCTGATGCACTGTTGTCGTCCGATCAATCACAGCCATGGCAGCGCAGCATGCTGCTGGCCTGGGCCTGTGTTGCGCTTGGGCTTCTGAGTAAGGGCTTGATCGGCATCGTGCTGCCGGCCGGCGTGATGCTACTTTGGATCGTGCTGCAACGTCGCTGGTCTTGGCTCACCAAGCTGCTGTGGTGGCGCGGTATTGCCTTGTTTGCGCTGATCGCTGTGCCGTGGTTCGTGCTGATGCAATTGAAGTTCCCTGAGTTCTTCGATTATTTTTTCATTCATCAACATTTCGAGCGATTCACCGAGACCGGCTTCAACAATATGAACCCGTGGTGGTTCTACCCGGCCGTGATCGCTGTGCTGTGCCTGCCATGGTCTGTGCTGCTACTCGGCCAAGTCAAGTTGCCTACACAATCCGCCACCCATGCAGCACTTCGTCAGTTGCAATGGGCCTGGGTGGTGGTCATCGTCGGATTTTTTTCGATTCCAGCCTCGAAGTTGATTGGCTATGTATTACCAGCGATACCGGCTATCGCAATGCTGATTGCAGATGTCGTGGTTACCCGTCTGCTGCCGCTGCGTCGCGCACAATTGCTGCCAAAAGCGATCGTCGTCATCTGCCTGCTGAGCTTGATCCCGCTGGTCTGGATTTTCGGGCGAGTGGACGTGTATTCCTCCAAGCCGCTGGCGACCGCTTATCGTAGCGCCGCGTCACCGCAAGATCAGGTGTTGTCCTTGGGGCTTTATCGCTTTGATTTCCCGATTTATGCACAGCTCCGTTCGCCGCTGCCAGTAGTACTCAACTGGGATGACCCCTCGATCGCGCGAACAGACAGCTGGCCACGTGAATTATTGGATGCATCGAAGTTTGACCTGCCGGCCGGCGAGCGTGTGCTGATCAAGCCTGCAGATTTAGACGCTTTGCTATGCGCCAAAGAAGTCAGCTGGGTAATCGCGCCACTCGGCAGCAATGAGCCGCTATTAGCATCAGCCGAGATCATCCGCAGCACGACCCTGCATAAGCTGATGCGTTTCGACCGAGAGCGCAGTAATTTGCCTTGCAGAGGCGGACTATAGCCCCTTACATCATCTAGCAAATCGTTTAGTACAGCATCGTGAACCACAATGAAGGCGTGATTGAGCACCGATTGAGGCCCACTTCTCCCACGCTCAGCCGCCGAATAAAAGGACAGTAAGGTGTCAATCAGTAACCCGGAATTTTCAAAATCATCAGTGATGCGCCCAGTCTCTGTGACTGGTCAGGGTATCTACCATCACGCACCGACCCCCGCCTTGGTGTTAGCCGCCGTTGGTGTCGTGTTTGGTGACATTGGTACCAGCCCGCTGTACGCGCTCAAAGAGTGTTTCAGCGCCGAGCATGGCATACCCTACTCGACCGATGCTGTGCTCGGTATCTTGTCGATGATTTTCTGGGCCTTACTGATGGTGGTCACGGTGAAGTACGTGATCTTCGTTCTACGCGCCGACAATGATGGTGAAGGCGGCGTTCTGTCATTGATGGCGCTGGCGCTGCGCTCATCGAAAAGTGAGCGTTGGCAGTACCGCTTTCTGCTCATGCTCGGTGCGCTGGGTGCTTGCATGCTGCTCGGTGAGTCAGTCATTACGCCGGCCATCTCCGTGCTGTCGGCGGTTGAAGGTTTGGAAGTGGTCAACCCGGGCATGAAGCGCTACGTGATTCCGATCACGCTGGTGATCATCATCGCGCTGTTCATGATCCAACGCTATGGCACCGCAGCAGTCGGCCGACTGTTCGGCCCGATCATGCTGGTATGGTTTTCGACATTGGCGGTATTTGGTGTAATGAGCGTGATGCAGAACCCAACGATTCTGTATGCCGTCAACCCTGCTTACGCTGTTGCCTTTGTGTCTGAGCACACGCTGCAAGCCTACATCGTGATGGGCTCGGTAGTGCTGGTGGTGACGGGCGTAGAAGCGCTCTACCTCGACATGGGCCACTTCGGACGCAAGCCAGTGCGCTTGGCCTGGCTACTGATCGCGCTGCCTGCGCTGATGATCAATTATTTTGGCCAAGGCGCGCTGATGTTGGCAGAACCTTCCGCCGCAGAAAACCCCTTCTTCATGATGCTTCCCGAGTGGTCACTGTGGCCCATGATTGGCTTGGCCACGGTCGCCACTGTCATCGCCTCGCAGGCAGTCATCTCGGGCGCATTCTCGCTGGCTAACCAAGGCATCCTGCTCGGCTTCTTACCGCGCATGCAGATTTTGCACACCTCTGAAACCGAGCGCGGGCAAATTTACATGCCGATGGTGAACTGGTTGCTCTTGGTATTGGTGATCTTCACGGTCATTCAATTCCGTGAGTCGGGCAACCTAGCGGCTGCCTATGGCATCTCGGTCACCACCACCATGCTGATCACCACCTCGTTGCTTGCCGTGGTGATGTACAACGAGTGGAAAATCAAGCCCGTGTTTGTCATCTTGCTGTCGGTGATGTTCTTTGCGCTGGATTTCTCTTTTTGGACCGCGAACCTGATCAAAGTGAAAGATGGCGGCTGGTACCCGATGCTGCTGGGCGCTATCTGCTTTGTAATGCTGACTACTTGGTATAAAGGCCGCAGATTATTACGAGAGCGCGTCGTCGATGATTCGATCCGCCTAGCCGATTTTGTGCAAGCTTTGCTGGCGCACCCACCACATCGGGTAGAGGGTACTTCTGTATTCCTCACTGCGCATATTGATTTTGTACCGGTCGCGCTGCTGCACAATCTGAAACACAACCGCGTGCTGCATAAGCGGGTGGTGTTTCTCAAGCTATCGATTTGGGATATCCCATATGTCCGTGACGAAGAGAAAATTAACGTCGTCGAACTTGGTAGCGAATGCTACGTAGTGCGCGCCGTTCACGGTTTCAAGGAAACGCCTGATATCAACCATGTGCTGGCACTTCTAGAGAAGCAGCATGGCCTGGCACTCGAACTCTCCGACACCTCATTCTTCTTGGCGCGAGATACTGTTGTTCCAAGTAACCTGCCGGGCATGGCGGTGTGGCGAGAAAGGTTGTTTGCCTGGATGATGCAGAATGCGGCAAAGCCTTCGGACTTCTTCAAGATTCCACCCAATCGCGTGGTGGAGCTGGGTACGAAAATAGAAATTTGAAAGTGTGTTTTTTCTGGATTCCGGCATAGGCCGAGATCCAGAATTTAGCCGAATACGCATTACGCCGTTAGCTGGCCGCGCAATATGCTTTCAATGCGCCAAGACCTTCGCCAGAAATTCCTGTGCGCGTGGTACGCGTGACGAGATATCGCCAAAAAACTCGCTACTGGCGCAATCTTCCAGAATACGCCCCTGATCCATAAAAATCACACGGTTGGCCACCCGCTTGGCAAACCCCATCTCGTGGGTTACGCACATCATGGTCATGCCTTCGTTGGCGAGCTGCACCATCACCTCGAGGACCTCACCGACCATTTCAGGGTCCAGCGCTGAAGTCGGCTCATCAAACAGCATCACTACCGGATCCATTGCTAAGGCACGCGCAATCGCAACCCGCTGCTGCTGCCCGCCGGATAGTTGCGAAGGATGTTTATCGCGCTGCGACGCAAGGCCCACACGCTCAAGTAGTTTCGCACCGCGCGTCTGCGCATCCGATAAAGAACGACCGAGCACCTGTACCTGCGCCAGCGTCAGGTTTTCCATCACCGACAAATGCGGAAACAACTCAAAGTGCTGAAACACCATACCTACCCGCGCACGTAAGGCGGGTAAGTCGGCACGAGGATCGTGCAGCGCGACACCATTCACCGTTAGCTCGCCTTCCTGGAAAGCTTCCAGCGCATTGATGGTCTTGATGAGTGTTGATTTGCCCGAGCCCGAGGGCCCGCAAACCACCACCACCTCACCTTTATTCACCTCCAGCGAGCAGTTATCCAGCACCTTGAAGCTGCCGTACCATTTCGACAGATGCTTCATCACAATCATGTTAGCTCCTAGCTTGTAGTCGCGCGGCTGGCCGAGTTACTAACCGCGCGGCGACTCGCGACAGCGTCAGGCAAATGACAAAGTACACCAGCGCCGCACCGATATACGCTTCGATCGGACGACCCAAAATTTTGCCAGCGACATCAAAACCCTTGAGCAAGTCATACGCACCAATCGCATATACCAGCGAGGTATCCTGAAACAGCACGATTACCTGCGTCAGTAGCACCGGCAGCATGTTCTTCAGGGCTTGTGGCAGCACCACCAAGCGCATGGATTGGCTTTTGCTCAAGCCCAAGGAGGCAGACGCTTCATGCTGCCCCAAGGACACCGAAGCAATGCCCGAGCGAACCACCTCTGCAATGAAAGAAGCGGTGTAAAAAACCAAGCCACAGAGCAGGGCCATGAACTCGGGGCTGAACACCCCCCCATCTTCAATTTGGAAATCACCCACTTTGGGGACATTCCATTCGGCAGGCGCACCTCCCGCCAACCAACCCAAGACCATCAGGACCAAGGTGACCGCCAGCGACACGGCCCAAACCGGACGGGTATGGCCAGTTTGGTCAAAATGCGCTTTGGCCTTTCGGCGGTAGTAAATGGCAAACAAGCCGCCCAAGGCAGCGCCAACGAGGGCCAGCGTTTGTCCCCATTGCCAGACGGGCCAAGGGAATGAAACGCCGTTTTTGCTCAGGTAAAAATCTCCCAGCTTCCAGGCTTTGTCGAAATCGGGCAAGGCTTCGGTGAACACCAAATACCAAATCAGCAACTGCAGGTAAACCGGCACGTTGCGGAAGAACTCGACATAGGCATAACAAACCTTGCGCACCAGCAAGTTGGCCGAAAAACGTCCCACGCCGATCAGCACCCCCAACAAGGTGGCG
>JAIXQV010000282.1 GCA_027485535.1 Oxalobacteraceae bacterium
GGTGAGCGTTTGGATACGCTGGATCGTTTGGCGCGAGTGTCCTTACCGCCGTGGGGGCCGTGGTCAGCCGAGGGCCGTTTTCGGATCAGTGCGCGCGGCTACGCGGTTGATGCGTTGCGCTTGCAGATTGGTAGCAGCGTGTTAAATGGTCGCGGTGCGATTGATACCGCTAGCGGCAAATCAAAAATCGATCTTGCACTCGATACGCCACTGATTCAGCTTGATGACTTCAGGCTGCAGCAATGGTCAGCGGTGGAGAGAAAGCCGGCTGCAGAAGAAAAAACGGATGCAGCGAGTGTTAAGCGTAAAGCGCTCGAGGCGAGTGACCAGGCTCAGGGATTATTGTCACGTCAAATCTTATCCAAGGCAGATGCAACGCTGGCGGTGCGGGTCGAGCAGGTACGCTCGGGCAAAGATGTACTGGGTAGTGGCAAGCTGGATGCACGTCTACTGAAAGGGCGGGCTGAGATTGGACCGGTTCTAGTGACCATGCCGGGCGGTGAGGCCAAGCTGCAGCTATCCTACGAGCCGCGCGAGCAGGACGTGCTGGCTGACTTGAAGGTCGATATTGATCGCTTCGACTATGGTGTGATCGGTCGCCGCCTGAAACCCGAGAGTGATCTCGGCGGGCGCTTTAGTTTGAAAATGGATGTCAATGCGCGCGCGGCACGGCTGTCGCAAATGCTTGCCCATGGCAATGGCAGTATCGATATCGCGGTCTGGCCTGAAAAACTACCCTCTGGCGTGTTTGATCTGTGGGCAGTGAATCTGTTTGTCGCACTCCTGCCAACACTCGATCCGTCGAATGCCTCCGTGGTGAATTGCGCGGTGGGTCGCTTCACGCTAAATGATGGCAAACTTGCGCAGCGTCAGTTGGTGATTGATACGACGCGTATGCGGGTGAATGGCGAAGCTCAAGTAAATTTTGCTGATGAGCGGCTGCGCCTTCGAATGCAACCGCAGGCAAAGACTGCACAGTTTTTGAGTTTGGCGACGCCGATAGAGGTGAATGGTAGCTTCGACCAATTCAAGGTCGGCCCGAATCCGGGCGATGTGATGCAAACGATTGTACGACTGGCGACTTCGATCTTCTGGGTGCCGATACAAAAACTGATGGGTGAGAAACTACCCGCAGATGGCGCGGATGTTTGCAAGCTTCAATTACGGTGATCACTGCACGGAACTCGGTGGCCTGCCAGCCGAATTTCCACCATCGCTTATCTGTTCTGAATACGCCGTTCTGAATACGCGGTTTTTAACAAGCCGTTCTTAATAAGTCGACCTAAATCAACCGCGTTGAAGGCCTTGCAGCCAGGCTTGGGGGTCATAGTCGCGTATGAGCTCAATGGTCTCGTCGACCGGCATGGCTGGGCTATGGATCCAGCCTTGCAAAGCATCGCAGTTTTTTTCACGCAGTATCGAGAACTGCTGAGCAGTTTCCACCCCCTCGGCGATCACTGAAATACCGAGCCCATGCGCAAGCTGTATCAGCGCGTGTGTAATGACCTGCGATTGCCGGTCATGGGGTTCATCCAGCGCGGTGACTAATCGCCGATCGATCTTCAGAGCTGAGATGGGTAGTCGAAGTAGTTGCTGAAAATTGGAGAAACCCGTACCCAATTTATCGATCGCGATTTTTACGCCGAGCTGGTGCAAGGCGGATAAGGCCCTCTTGCTCCTTTCAATGTCCGCCATGATCGCGCGCTCACTCATCTCGAGTGTGAGTGCCGAGGGCGGAAGCGCAGATTCGGCCAGCGCGCGGGCGATGGTCTCGAGCAGTAGCGGCGTATGTAGCTGCTTGCCGGAGAGATTCACCGAGACACTGAGTTCATCCACGCCCAGACGCCGGAATGCCGCACACTGTCGGCACGCCGCATGAAGCACCCATTCACCGATGCGGTAAATGAGGTTGGATTCTTCTGCAATCGGCAAAAAACGAGATGGTTTGATCACACCCAGTGTTGGATGCTGCCAGCGTATGAAAGCCTCGATGCCAATAAGCTTCCCGGTGGCGAGATTAATCTGCGGTTGGTAAATTAAAAACAATTGATCCAGCTGGATGGCATCGGTTAGCGCCCGCTGAATCTGCGCTTGTTCCTTGTATTGCTGCTGGATGTCGGCGTTGTAGAGTTGATAAAGATTGCGGCCTGAAGTTTTTGCGATGTACATAGCGGCATCGGCACGCTCGATCAGCAGGTCTTCGCTGTCACCATCTTCGGGGTAGGCAGTAACGCCCAGGCTACAGGTCACTTCCAACTTGTGGCCGTCGAAATCGATAGGCTCACAGATCACTTGCATGATGCGCTTCAATATTGCCGTGGTTAGTCGTGCCTCTGGGCCACCACGAAGCAGCAAAACAAACTCGTCACCCCCGTAGCGACCGATAATGTCATCCTGCCGGAGTAATTGGCGTAGCCGCGCAGTGATAGTTTCTAAAATACGATCGCCAGCATGGTGACCAAATCGATCATTGATTTGCTTGAAATGATCCAGGTCGATAAACACCACCCAAAACGGCATGCCATGCCGCCGAGCGAAGGCCAGCGTCTCAGAAAGGGAAGCGATCAGCGAGCGACGATTGCTGGCACCTGTCAGCGAATCATGCGCCGCTTGATGCGCCAGTTCTTTTTCCAGCCGCTTGCGATATGAAATATCACGCGCGACGACCTGCATCGCCGCTTTACCGTCGTAGCTCATCGGCAAACAGCGAAGCGCGATTTCAAAACGCGAGCCATCGATACGCGTCGCGATAGTTTCGATGCGCTCGCCGGGATCCTCCGTCGCGCGCGCGACATCCGATGCCAAGCCAAGGTCATTCAGGGTCGTGCCAATCAGCGGTCGCCGACTGTGTTCAGCAAACATGCGACGCGCCGCTGTATTGGCGAAAGCGAGTCGGCCGTCCATCTGCACCATGATCGCATCCGGCGAAAGCTCGACGATCAGACGGTAGCGCTCTTCGCTTTCCTGCAGTTTTTGCAGGGCAGCCTGACGCTCTTGCGCCTCGATGTAGAGCTCGAGACTTTTTTGTTCGAGCAGCGTCTCGGCCTGTTGCCGCGAGCTGATCTCGCGTACCAGCCTTCGCTGATATAACGCCTCAGGCGTTGGCATTTGCAGCGCGCACTAGGGTGAAGCGTGTCAGCGCTTCCTCCCCCTGCGAGGGTAACTCGGTGCGCTGAATGGTCATGTTTTCCTTGAAATGGGCGATACACCCCTCGATCAAGCCTTGCGCAAAGTCGGCCATGCGGCGGCGGGATCGGTAGATGAATACCATCGTTTGCTGATTGTCCTGCTCATAGCTGAAAGAGGGTAGCTCGGCATCGCGATACAGCTTGTTGACGTCCACATGAATCGTGTTCTCAAGCGCACCCAATAAGGAGAAAACATCGCTGAACTTGTTGGTCATATTGGGGTGAATTTCGACAAAGCGACCAAACAAATGCCGACCAAAGTGCTGCAATAGCTGCGGAACCGAGATGCCCGTTTGGGTAGATAGGTTGGAGACCAGATCCACCATCTCTTGATGCGGGTAGGTACCGATCGAGGTGTACGCGCCGTTAGTGGATAGTGTTGACGATTGGATAATTTCGTCGGCTGTTCTGGCTGAAAACTGCGACTCCACCATGTCGATGAATTCGCGGAAGACGATGCCTTTCATGATGTCGGCCCCTGTAGTGATTCTTCAAACTGTTGGCCTACGGAAACCGAATGTACTACAAGTAACTATTGTTAACTATTAGTTTTATATAAGGATCTTGTTGGTTTGGTTGAATCTTGTTGATAGCTAAAGAATCTAGTGAAAAAAATTGAAATAAATAGCCAGAGCTCGGCGGGATTTCGGTTCCCACGACCTAGCATGCTCGTTAAAAAAGTCGAATAGGAAGCCGGGCCGCTGTTCGACCCGCTTGAATCGTCAAGAGGAGACGACAAAAGAAGACGACAAGAAAGCCCGACAAGAGAAGCCAGCGAGTGAGGAGTTTTAGTCGAGTGACTGAACGCTGTTGGTGGCTCGGATGCCACCTCGTCCTGATACCACCTAGGTCAGCCCACTATTAACAGAATGGGGGACGCGCGCCAGCGGCAGCAATAGCAATAGCAATAGCAATCGCGTGAGCAGGGCGCGCGGGATCTCGAGTCTACGGTCGCTGGAATGCGGCGACCGGTAACTGCGGTGCCTCTTTGAATTGCTTGGGCACCTCGCCAGTGAGCGTGGCAAGGAAGGCGACGATCTGGCGCACTTCCTGGTCGGGTAGCTGGCGACCCAACTGCACACGTGCCATCACGCGTACCGCATCATCCAGTGTCGCTACCGACCCATCATGGAAATAGGGCGGTGTCATGGCCACGTTGCGCAGTTGCGGCACCTTGAAGATCCATTGATCTTCTTCTTTGCCGGTATCGTGGAACTTGCCTTTGTCGTAGCCCTTGAATTGGGCGATCTCGACACTGCCGGTGGCTTTCCAGTAGTCCTCGACCAGACCAAATTTTTGGAAGCTCTGGCCACCGACGGTCGGCCCGTTGTGGCAACCGGCGCAGCCATAGCTAATGAATTTATCCAGCCCAGCCTTGGCATCGGTGCTGATGGCTTGTTTATCGCCTTTCAGGTATTGGTCAAAGGGAGCCGGGGTGAGTAGCGTGCGCTCGTAGGCACCAATCGCAATGGCCCAGTTCTGGGCACTTACGGCCTCTTTTTCATTCGGGAAGGCTTCTTCAAACAGGGGCTTGTAGCCGAGCGCGTGCAGCTTCGTTTCTGCTTCGGCGAAGCTCTTGTTACCGTAGGCGAAAGGACTGGTGAGCGCTTTCCAAGCCTGCTCTTCCACACTTACGCGATTGCCGCCGTAGTGCTGTGCCACCAGCAGCGGGGTATTAAACACCGTTTGTGCATTGCGCGGCATCAGTACCCCATGGACGCCAACGGAGCGCGGCAAGGAGTCCGCCCCGTAGTGACTTGGGTTATGACAGCTGACACACCCGGTGCGGCCATCGGTGGATACACGCGTCTCGAAAAATAGTTTTTTGCCTAGCTCGACTCGCGCTGCGGAGTGAGGGTAGTCATCCACATGAGCGGTATAAGGCAGGGGGCGAAATACTTGCTTTGCGCGCTCTAGCAGGTCGCTCTCGGTATCGGCGGCGGTGACGAGTCCGACGCCCAAAGCGCTGGCGACGACCAACAAGCCGATCAGGCTACGACGTTTGGAAAGAGAAAAAGTGAGTTTCATCGATGTCTTTCTGTAAATCTTGATTCTGGGAAACTACCCTGATTTTGCCCCGAA
>JAIXQV010000276.1 GCA_027485535.1 Oxalobacteraceae bacterium
ACGCCTTGCGGCAAGGTACGCATGCTCGCCACGCGCGGATTCACTTTCTGCCCGAGCAGCATGCCACCGCCGCCGGGTTTCGCGCCTTGGCCGATCACGACTTCAATCGCATCTGCCTTGCGCAAATCATCTGGGTTGAAGCCGTAGCGCGAGGGCAGGCACTGATACACCAGCGTCTTTGAAGAGCCGCGCTCTTCTTGCGTCATGCCGCCGTCGCCGGTGGTGGTGCTGGTACCCATTTCAGTTGCTGCACGACCGAGTGCTTCTTTCACATTCGCCGATAACGCGCCGAAGCTCATGCCAGCGATGGTGATCGGAATATCCAGCTCAACTGGCTTCTTTGCGAAGCGGGTTCCGAGTATGGTTTTGGTGGAGCATTTTTCGCGATAGCCCTCTAGCGGGTAGCGCGAGAGTGAGCCTGCTAAAAACAGCAGATCATCAAAATGCGGTACGCGGCGCTTGGCACCGAGACCACGGATTTCATACAAGCCGTGCGCAGCTGCGTTTTGGATGTAGTCGATCACGCTGCGGTCGAAGCTAGCCGATTCTTCGGTAGAGCGACGCTTGAATTGAACGGGTTTCATATCCATGATGTTCTTCCTGCCGGCGTGCGGCTTAATATTCCTGATTAGCGTCGGCGTTCCAGTGATACAGACTGCGCGCCGAGGCGACTCGCTTGAACGAAGCAGGGTCATGCTTCAGACCCGCCTGTTGCAACAAGTCGGCGACCACGGCGCGGTCATCGTCGGTCATGGGCTCGAACTGTGCATCAGCACCGAGTGACTTCACTTCGCCACGAATGTAGATCACGGCCTCGTACAGCGAATCGCCGAGCGCGTCGCCGGCATTACCGCAAATCACCATGCGACCCGCTTGCGCCATGAAGCCGGAGAAGCTACCGACCGAACCACCGACCACGATATCGCCACCTTTGAGCGAGATACCGCAGCGTAGACCTGCATCACCATCAATCACTAGCAGACCGCCATGCGAAGTCGCACCGGCGCCATTCGAGGCAAAGCCTTTGACATGTACAAGACCGCTCATCATGTTTTCTGCTACGCCTGTGCCGGCACTGCCGTTCACGATGACGGTCGCTTTCTTGTTCATGCCAGCGGCGTAGTAGCCGGCGTGGCCATGAATCTCAACCGTGACAGGCTGATCCAGCCCGACCGCAATGCTATGCGCGCCATCGGGATTGTGTACCTCGATATGGCGTTGATCATTCGCCTGCAACTCTTTGTGCAGGAATTGATTCACCTCGCGCAGTGGTGTGCTGGCGAGGTCGAAGCTTACGCGTTCCATACGTACATCTCCTCCGGCGCTGGCTCGAATACTTTGGCATTTTTTACATCGGGCAGATGCGCCAACGAACGGAACTCACTCGCGATAGCGACATAGTCATCTGTCTCAGCGACTACTGCCGGCTTGCAGGCAAATGGATCGCGAATCAGTGCCAGCTTATCGGGCGTGCCCATCAAGAAAGTAAAGAAGCCATCCAACTCTTCGAAGCCGGCATGCAGCGCCGTCTCCAGGTCATCGCCTTCGCGTAAGCGCCACTCGAGGAAGCGGCAAGCTGCCTCGGTGTCGTTGTCGGTATCGAAGTGGATGCCGTGCGGTTCTAGCTTGCGACGCAAACCATACGGGTTCGATAGCGAGCCGTTGTGTACCAGACAAAAATCTTCACCCGCAGTAAATGGGTGCGCACGATCTGGCGTCACCGCCGACTCGGTCGCCATACGGGTATGGCCGACTAAATGCGAACCGGTGAGCGAGGCGAAGTCGTAGCGATTCGCCACCATGGTTGGCGTGCCGATATCTTTGTACAGGTCGATGGTCTGGCCGGTAGAAAGAATATGCAGCAGCGGATAGTGCTCATGCAGCCATTTCTTGACGATATCGGGTGATACCTCGAACGTCAGCACCGCATGGTTATGCTTGATCTCGATTTTCGATGGCACACCGAGGTGCTCTTTTAATCCGTGCGTCAAGCCATGCCAGTCGAAGTCGGCACCGGCCTCGGTCATACCCGAATACAAACTGAGCTTGCGCGCCGTGCCTTTCAGCGGATCGGCAAATACGGCTAGACCGGCAGAATCCGGGCCGCGATCGGTCATGCCGATCAGCATAGGCACCATCAGTTTGCCGAGATGTTCTCTGAGTGCTGGCTTCTTCACCAGCAGTCCCACGATTCCACACATGATATTTTCTCCTTGGTCCAGTTCAGAAGAACTGAAGGTACTGATCGACTTCCCAGTCTGAGACATGACGCATGTACTCCACCCACTCCATGCGTTTGAGTTCGAGGAAGTCATTTGCCAATGGTCCGAGCGCGCCCTTGATCACTTCGTCCTTCTCGAATGCATCGAGCGCTTCGTTCAAGTTCTGTGGCAGCAGTCGTATGCCTTGCTTGCGCAGTTGCGCTGGGCTCATCTCGTACAGGCTGTCGACCACTGGCTCGCCCGGATCGAGTTTGCGTTCGATACCATCCAAACCCGCAGCGATCACTGCAGCGGTGGCGAGATACGGGTTGGCAGAGCCATCCGGTAAGCGTAGTTCGATACGACCACCCGGCCCGCGGATCATGCCGGAGCGGTTGTTATTGCCATAGCAGATGTACGCCGGTGCCCAAGTCGCGCCTGTGAGTGAACGACCGACTACCAGTCGCTTGTAGCTGTTCACTGTGGGGCAGCAGACTGCCGCGAGTGCCGAGGCATGCGCCAGCAAACCGCCAGCGAAGTGATAGGCGAGGGTAGAGAGATCAAGCCCGCGCTTGTCGGATTTATCTTCAAACAGATTTTTTTTGCCGTTGCCAATGCTCATGTGCATGTGCAAGCCATTGCCCGGCCGATTGCTGAAGGGCTTCGGCATGAACGAGCAGATCAGTCCCATCTCGGCGGCGATTTCAGCTGCGCCCATTTTGAAGAAGGTGAAATGATCGCAAGACGTGAGTGCGTCGGTGTAGGTGTAATTGATCTCGAACTGACCGTTGGCATCTTCATGATCGATCTGATACACATCGATGCCCACTGCGCGCATTGACTCTGCCAGTCGCTCCAGAAACGCGCGCGAGCGCGACAGGCCTTTGTAGTCGTAGCAGGGCTTGGCTAAGGTGTCGGAGGCTTCACTCGGCACCAGGCGGCCTTCAACTTTTCTGAGCAAGGAGAACTCAGGTTCCATCCCGGTGTAAAAAATCCAGCCCTTGGCCTCCATGCGCTCCAGCTGCGTCTTCAGTACAACGCGCGAGCAGTACGGCCAGGGTTCGCCATGTACATGACCATCCGAGGCCATGCGTGCATAGCCCGGCTGCCAGGGTACGATGCTCAGCGTACTCGGGTCACCCACCGCCATGTAGTCGCCATCAGAGTTCGGTCGCATGCCCATGCCGGCCAGTGCAAACCCCGCGAATCCTGCCCCATCACTGATCACGGTGTCGTAGTGCTCTACCGGCACCGACTTGGCCTTGGCCGCGCCATGCACATCAACGAACTGTGCCAGCACATATTTCACGCCGTGTTCTTTCAGGTATTTCTTCGCCTCTGCTGGTTTCATCATCTCCCCTTTCGTGTGGCCCTTTTACATGGACCTCTTGTGGCTGATTGATTAGAGCCCGACTCGTGACAACGCTTCAAATCCGATAGGGCCACCGCCGAGATCGCGCGCGATCTCACACAGCGTGTCCCACATATAGCTGGCGTAGGTGCCGTCCAGCCACATTTGGTAAGCAATACCCGTTGGCGTCTGCAAGGCAGCGACCGTAGCGCCGACGCCTACCACCGAAGTGAGCACCAGTGCGCCATCGCTGGGATGCAGCGTCGT
This sequence comes from Oxalobacteraceae bacterium, assembly GCA_027485535.1. Taxonomy (GTDB): domain Bacteria; phylum Pseudomonadota; class Gammaproteobacteria; order Burkholderiales; family Burkholderiaceae_D; genus Pernthalerella. The sequence continues at coordinate 3,820 of JAIXQV010000276.1, forward strand.
CATATCCACCGAGCAGGTTTGCCGGAACAGATCGACCGCTTTCGGACCCATGATGATCAATGCGGCGTCGTAGTGCGGTACCGGATAGACATCGGGCGCATTCGACAGCGCCAGCACGCGCGACACGGCATCCTTCGACGAATCTGCTTCAATCAGGTACTCGGTCAGGCCGAGGCGAGTGACCAATGCGCCCTCGCTGCGACACCAGCGGTTCGGCTGTGACGGTGTGCTGATGCCTGCTGCGTTGAGTGCGGCAGCAGCGCCGGGGCCTTTGACACCGGCACGTGGCCGATGGCTGAGGTCGCCCACCGCGACGATGCTCTCCGCGTTTGCTTGCTCATTACTGAACGCAGCAACCACACGCATATGTTCTACTTCGGTCCAGCGCGCGGCGTGTGCAGATTGCACATCGGCGAGTGGACTGACGCGGGCCGGCGTGCTCATGCCGCCTCCTTTTGACGCAGATTCTCGGGATCGAAGAACGGTGTCGCGCAGACCTCGGCAGCGACCATGCTGCGATCGCTGAGGCGAATCTGAAAGCGAGTACCCACCTCACACATCTCGGGCGGCAAGAATGCCAGACCGATGTGATGGCCGAGGTTCGGGCTCCAGTAACAGCTGGTGACGCGACCGACGATCTCGCCGTTTTGAATAATCAGATGACACTCGCTCGGCACTGCGCCCGTATGTGTTGCTGGTAATTGAAAGCCGGCTAGCTTGCGCTTGAGCGGCAGTTCGCGAATGATTTTCAGCGAGCGCTGACCGATGAAGAAAGGCTTGTCCATCTTTACCGCCCACTCCATCGAGACTTCGAACGGATGTGTCAGACCATCGGTATCCTGACTCACGATCAGGTGACCTTTTTCCAGTCGCAGCAAACGCTGTGCCTCAACCCCAAACGGGCCAATGCCGTATGGCTTGCCGGCTGCCATCAGCGCATCCCACAGGGTGGCACCGTACTCGGCGGGGACATGAATCTCATAGCCCCACTCACCGACGAAGCCCACTCGCATGATGCGCGCAGGGATGCCTGCGATGCTTCCTTGCCGTACCGCGAGGTAAGGGAACGCAGCGGACGACAGATCTACATCGCACAGCGGGCCCAGCACCGCACGTGAATCCGGGCCAGCCAAGTTGACCGAAGAATAAGAACCGGTCAGATTGATGATGCCGCACTGCAGACCCCACTCTGCATTCAGACGCGACATCTCACGATAGACATTCGCAGCGCCCGAGGTGGTGGTGGTGAAGTAGTAAACATTTTGTTCGAGATGCGCGATGACGCCTTCGTCAGTCACAACGCCCGATTCATCGCACATGATCGCGTAGCGAGTGCCACCAACCTTGAGCAGATCGATGCGCGCGGTGTAAACACGGTTCAAGAACTCGGCAGCTTCGGGGCCGCGGACTTCGATTTTGCCGAGCGTACCCACATCAATCAGCGCGACCTTGCTGCGCACACGACGCACTTCATCGTGAATGCAGTCAGTACGGGATTTACTCGACTGCGCGTAATACTCCGGTCTTTC
>JAIXQV010000171.1 GCA_027485535.1 Oxalobacteraceae bacterium
AATATTAAAAACGCACTACCAGCGTTCAACTGCTTCGCGCTCCCCACGGGAAGCCCATACGGACTGCGAAGTCATTTGCCCGCCTTTTAGACGCACTATATTGTGACCGTTAATGTATTTGCCAATCTGTGACAGCCGTCACAAATTACTTGCTTTTTTTGGCACGAATACTTCATTCTTGCAAAAACGAATAGCATTTTTGCAATAAATCACTTTTTTTGAGTATTTGAAATCTATTGTAGATTTAAACAACATCGCACTTTACCACGGTCACCATTGGTAACCGACAAGCAGCACGGTGCTGCTCATCATAAACAATGGAATTGTGTCATCACGCCAGTTACGCGTTATTTGGATATACACGCTGTCACGCAAGTTCAACTTTTGCTGCACTCTCACACTAAAAAATCCTGAGGTGGGTGATCGCTTCAAATCGCCGAATAACGTCTCGTTATAAATATTAGCGTCGTTCAGCATGTATTGCTGTAAATGCAGGTTTAGCTGACGAGCATCGTTCAGGCGTGTTTCGGTGCGTATGCTGAACATGAGCCCCGCCCTATCGCCACCAATACGATCACGCCGACTTAGGTCCGCCACCAAGCCAGCGGCGGCGAGGGCACTGGTGTCATCACGCAACCGCCATTGGGATTTACCGCGCAATTCCAGCAGCGTGGCGTCGTAAGAAGGGTTCTGCGGGTACTGCAGCACCGACGCCAACAGATCAACACCGAAACGGACTGGCCTGCCCTGCCGCTCGGTCGCCTCCCCCCAAAACCCGGCTTGGGCGTTGAGCGCGGTTTCATACAAATGGCCACCGAGCATTAATGCGCTACCCGCCAGCAAGCCATCCCACATTTGTTGGCCAATCAACTGACGTGCGCTCACACCCGCCAGCAACTGTTGGTAACTGAATTGTGATTCGGACATATATTGCCGTGCCCGCAGACCACCAATCAGTGTGACGGCTTTATCACCCCCCACTTCGACTTCACCAGCGGCATCCAAGCCAATGAAGGTGTCAGAGCGCGCTAAATAGCTGGGTAACAGCGTCAGTTCACGGATGGGTGCGGCATCCGGCAGACGAATGGTTGATTGTGATGGCCCGGCATTAACGTTATCGGTATAGCCAGTGGAGATTCCGTAATTCACACTCCAGCGACGCGGCGGTGGACGTGCGCAGCCCAGTTGACGGGTGTAATCAATCAACTGCTGGATGGCGGGCGGCGGTGCATATTTTGTTTCGAGTAATTGAAATACGCGCTCGGCATCATCACTCTGCCCTGCTTCGCAATACAGCATGGCCACATCCAACAAGCCACCGGCGTTCTCAGGCGCTGTTTGCTCCATGCGCCGGAGCATTTTTAATGCAGTGGATAAATCGCCACCGATAATGGCGCGCGTCACCGCTTCCATTTCAGATTCATCACTGGCCGCAAACGCTGTACCGCTTGCACACAGAAGTACGCCGCATAGCAGGTGGATTGCGATGCGTTTTATGCTTAAAGAAATGCTGGGCTTGCGTTGTTGCACCCTGCTTGTTTGGCTGGTGATTAAGCGGGTGCTGAGGCTCATGCTGGTTCTCCTACCAGCACATACAAAGGCTCGACACGACTGCGGCCGCGGATAGTCACTGCAGGCAATGCTTGCAAAGGAAACGCTGGCAGTAATTGCGCCGTGGCTTCACTCAACAACATATGATGCGTGGTGGTTTTTGCGTGGTCTTGCAAGCGCGAAGCAAGATTCACTGCATCACCAATCGCGGTATAACTTCTGCGTTGTGGTGTGCCTAACTCACCTACCACGGCTTCGCCACTAGCGATGCCGATGCGTACTTCTATGGGGGGTAGATCTGGGTAGCGCTGCGGCAGCGTGCTGTTGATATCGCTCACTGCTTGCAACATGCCAATGCCGGCCTTCAAGGCGCGCTCGGCATGATCTTGTTGCGCCAAGGGTGCGCCCCAAAATGCCATCAGCGCATCACCCATGTATTTGTCGAGCGTGCCGTCTTGTTTTTGTACTTCGGTGGTGAGCGCGCTGAGTATCATTTGCGTGAAATCAGCTAAGCGTTCGGGTTGCATGGTTTCTGCGGTTGCGGTGTAGCCACGCACATCCACAAACAAGACGCTGATGAAGTGTCGCGCTGGTTTTATGGCGGCTTGATCGCGCGATTCTCGTACTAACTGATCGAGCACCACGGGCGGTAGATATTTGCGCATACGCGCAGCGAATGAGCGCGCTGCGGTTTGTGTTTGCATCCATTCGATAGGTGCTTGCACAAATAAAAAAACCGCTAGCGGCACCAAAGGCAAGCTCACGTTGATGGTGTGCTCATGCGACAGCAAGTAATCAACGAGTAGTAGCCATGCAACCGCCATTAACGCTAGCAGTACGAGCGCTGTTCTTGCTCGGGCACGTGCGAATGCAATCGCTAACACCACGACGCTGCCGAGCGCCCATAGCCATGACACCCAGCGGTAGTCTTGTCGATGCATGGGCTGCTGTTGCTCTTGTATGAGTGCAGAGAGCAGCTCGGCATGCAGCACCACACCGGGTAGCCAGGGGTGAATGGGGGTGGCGACACGGTCGCCTAAACCGAGTGCTGACGAGCCAACCAATACATGCCGTTGCGCGATGAGTTCTTTGGGTGCGCGACCCGACACAATATCGGCCGCGGGTATGACGGTGTACCCCTGTAGCCCGATGCGATACGGTATGCGAATGTAGGCATCGCGTGTGAGCGCATGACTGGCCTGTCGTAAAGCTTCACGTTCAGCCAGCGATTGACCGCAGGCCAGCACAGCGAGTGCGAGCATGGGATAGGTGTGCTGTTGGTACTGAATGAGTGGCGCGATTCTGCGCACCTGCCCGTCAAAATCGGGTTGTGGGCTGATATGCCCCACGCATGCGGCTTTGCTGAGACCGGTGTGGTTGGCGATGTGACCGTCGGCGACGGGCGGTGTGTTCGCAGAGAGAAATTTCGGGTTTTGTTGTGGTGACGACCAAGTGCCTTCTGACCATGCGCCTAATAGCTGCCCTACTTTGGGTGCGTCATCGCGGCCAGACATGTCGAACACTTGCGAGAGTATGACGGGCTTGGATTCGGCCAACTGCGCGAGCTGTTTGTCGCCCGCTGCATCGACCGGCTCTGGAAAAACAATATCGAGCGCTACTGTACGTGCGTCGTATTGTTCAAGGAGTGTGCGCACGAGGTGAGCAACGATTTCGCGGGGCCAGGGCCAGCCAGCAATTGCATCAATACTGGCTTCGTCGATATCGATAATTGCCACGGCTTTATCTTGTGCGAGCGGTGCGCGGCGCGTGCTGGTGTGCCAATCATGAACCAACCATTCCAGACGTCGCATGGTGCTGGGCATACTGCTTTGCATGCCCAACAAAAGCACCAGCGCTGTCGCCAGCGCTGCAATCAGTAAACGGGTGCGATGATGCCGCAGTACCGTGCTTAACGACCCCAATAAGTCGCTCCGTAGGCAGACAAGCCACGTTCATCCACGGGCTTGCTGAAGACGTAGCCCGCCTGCCGCGCATCTTGCCCGGCTAGCACACCATCAATACTGGCATTGCTGCGCAACAGGTCTCCGACCATTTGGCCGTCGCGCGTGATGTTGCCATGCCCTCGTACCGCTACCGCGCCTGAATCGCCATGCACCTCGAGGCTGGTATCGAACGAACGGCGATCAAAGTCAACCGACAAGGCACCGTTGCGTATGCCGGCATTCTCTGCACGACCGGTGGTGTAGTTGAGGATGAAGGCTTCATAGCCTTTGAGTACAAAACCAAATTTACCGTCTCGCGGTAGCGTGAGGTCACCATCAGCGGTGCGGCCCATGGCGTACAAGCCTGCGATTAGTGGGAACTGTCCGCCCATGCGGCGCTGTACTTCTTCGACGCTGCTGGCGGGTGACATGTTGACGAGATACTGCCAACGGCCCCACGTGATGGCGTCGAGTTTTTCTACGGCTTGTGACAACTCGATTTCCGAGGTAGTTGCATTCAACGGAACCAACCGGTTGGTTTGATTGGCGGAGGTTTTTTCACTCGGCAGTGGTGGCGCGATTTTGTCGGGTTGTAGCTGTTGCGCTGGGCTATCGATCAGCCGTGCGCGTGCATCACCGAGTTTGACTTGCAATACGGATTCAGCACGACCGGCGAGCAAATCAGCGGAGAATTTTCCTTCGCAAGGACCCATGCCCGAAGGGTCACAGCTACCACCAAAGGGCGAAGCAACGACGCCACCGCTGCGTACCGAGAGCAACGTGGTACCGCTGTCGGTGAAGGTAGAGAAATCGGTACCACGGATACCAATCGCGGCCACGGGTGTGTTGAGACGGAATTTGTCTTTAGCGCTTTGCGCGCCCACACCCGAAATAGACCGCATGACGCCTTTGTGCAGCGTGAGCTTGATGCGGGTTTCATTGGGGTGCTGGGGGTCGTAGTGATAGGACTCGACACTCAGGGCAGAGTTGGGGCGCAGGCTGATGAAGCCTTTGTCTACGGTTTTGACGTAGATGTAGCCATCGGCCTCGGTCTCGAGCCTGGCGTCTTCAAGGATACGGTCGCCGGTCTTTAGCGCCTGCCA
>JAIXQV010000042.1 GCA_027485535.1 Oxalobacteraceae bacterium
CCCGGTATCGTGCGGCGCGACCCATGGAAAGTCGATGATGCCTCCGGCTTTGGCATCATGTGGACCATGGCGCATGGTGCGCTGAGCGATTGGCTGTCACCCAATATTGTCGGCATGGGCATGCCGAATGAAGCACCACTGACTTACTGGATCGGTGCCATCCTGATTCGCGTATTCGGCTGGCTCGCCGGGGACGCGCTGGCGGGACGATTATCGATTCTGGTTTTTTTTGCGATCGGTAGCTTGGCGGTCTGGCGTACCGCTTACGTGCTGGGCCGTCGCTCGGAATCACAACCGCTCAAGCTTGCATTCGGCGGGCAACCCGCTGCCATGGATTACGGCCGCACACTGGCCGATGGTGCATTACTGATCTATGTGGCTTCACTCGGCTTGCTACTGCGCAGCCATGAAACAGCGGCGACCGCACTTCAGGTGTCGATGGTGGCAGTCGTCATGTACGCCGCTGCTTGTCTGTTCGACCGGCCTACTACGCGCGCCGCGATCGGACTCGGCGTCGCAACGGGCTTGCTGCTGCTGACAGCGACTTGGATCACGCCACTACTCTTGTTCGTCAGTTTTGTTTTGGTTGCGGCACTGCGCTACCGGGGAGTACTGCCCAAACTACTGATGATCTCACTTCCGATACTAATTGCCTTGCCCGCCGTTTGGCTGCTGTCGCGACACCTGAGCACAACGGCGTCAGTAGCAGATTGGCTGGCGATGGGACGACGCGAAGTGGGCATGGCCAGTGCAAGCAATACGCGCGAACTCCTCAAAACCTCGGTTTGGTATCTGTGGCCGGCTTGGCCGATCGCAGCTTGGGCGGTGTACGCATGGCGCTCGCAGCTGACCTTGCACATTCTGCTACCGGCTATTGCAGTTGCTGGGCTTGCGCTGATGACACTGTTCTCGCCCTTCGCGCGCGACCATGCCTTGCTACCACTGCTACCACCATTGGCCATACTCGCCACCTTCGGTCTTCCCACCTTAAAACGCGGCGCGATTAATGCGATTGACTGGTTCTCAGTCATGACGCTTTCGGCAATCGCGGGTTTCATCTGGCTTGGCTGGCTCGCCAAGCAAACGGGCTGGCCACCGCAACTCGCGCACAATGCGTTCCGGGCAGCACCCGGCTTTCAACCGGAATTCAGTAGCGTCGCACTGTTCGTGGCGCTCGTGACCAGTGTCGGCTGGATCCTACTGCTGTACTGGCGACTCGGTCGGCGACCGCCAGTACTCTGGCGTGCCGTGGTGTTGTCAACCGGCGGTATTGTGTTGTGCTGGGTGTTACTGATGACCCTCTGGCTGCCTTGGCTGAATTACCGACAGAGCTATGCTGCGGTAGCTGAGCAGTTGGGCGCCGCGCTCCCGTCAACTTACCGCTGTGTTGATACTGACGAAGTGGGTCCGGCACAACGCGCCTCATTTGCATATCTCGGTCACGTCAAATTCAGTCGCTCCGGCGACAAGCCCTGCGAATTCTTGCTGGTGCAAGACGATCGTTTACTGAGCAAAGGTAGGCAGATGAAATTAGTCGATGATCGATTAACACTGCTCTGGCAAGGTCGACGTGCCGCCGACCGCCATGAGTTATTCCGCCTGTTCCGACGCGACTCACGATGAGCATGCGCGAAGAGGCGCGCGCCGCATCCTCATTCACCGCGCGCGTCGCGTCGCTGGCATGGCCCATCGTGGTGGGGCAACTCGCGGTGATCATGAATGGCGTCATGGACACCATGATGACAGCGCGCTACTCGGCTATCGATCTCGCTGCACTGGGACTTGGCGCTTCGGTCTATGTGAGTATCTTTGTTGGCCTTTCGGGCGTGATGCAAGCATTGTCACCGACCATTGGTCAGCTGTATGGCGCAAAAAAATACGACGCTATCGGTCATCAAGTACGCCAAGGGGTTTGGCTGGCGATTTTTCTATCGCTGGTCGGCAGCACACTGCTTCTGTTTCCTGATCCGCTACTCAATATCGCTGAGGCTCCGCCACAGCTCGACAGTAAAGTGCGCGAGTATCTCGCCCTGCTATCACTCGCGCTTCCGGCAACGCTCGGGTTTCGGGTGTTTGCGGCACTGAATACGGCGGTATCGCGTCCGCGTATCGTAATGACGATACAAGTGGGCACGCTGCTATTACTAAAGCTACCGTTAAATGCGCTACTCATTTTTGGTGGCCTTGGTTTACCGGCACTGGGCACTCCAGGCGCTGCAATTGCCACCTGCGTTGCAGCGTGGCTTGCACTCGGGGTCGGTTGGCTAATCGCCGCGCGCGGCGAATCATATCGCCAGTTTCAAATACAAGGCCATGGATTCGAAAAGCCCTCATGGTCGACACAGCGAACACTGCTGAAACTCGGACTACCTATGGGTATGTCTTATCTAATTGAGGTGACCGCATTTACTTTCATGGCACTGTTCATTGCGAGGTTAGGTAGCGAGACCTTGGCCGCCCACCAGATTGCCGGCAATTTCGGTACCGTACTTTATATGTTGCCGCTGTCGATCGCGAGTGCTACGGGCATACTGGTGGCACAAGAAATAGGTGCGGGAAGACTAAGCGCGGCGCGTCATGCGGGTGACGCCGGTATACGACTGGGTGTGCTTGTAGCTGTATCGATCGGATTACTCGTCTACTTCTCGCGCGCATACATCGTGGCGCTCTACACACCCGACCCGCAAATCGCGGCGATTGCGCTTAACTTGTTTTTATTTATCTCTTTCTACCAGTTTGTCGATGCCATGCAGGTGGGTGCTGCCTTTGTACTGCGCGCTTACAAGGTCGCCACCATACCAACACTAATGTATGCAATTGGCTTGTGGGGTATCGGACTGGGTGGCGGCTATCTGCTTGGCTTTGATGTTTTTGGTAATACGCCAGCCGCTCTGCGAGGTGCAGCGGGCTTCTGGCTAGGGAATAGCATCAGCTTGGGTCTGGTTGCCGCTGCACTGTATTGGTATCTGCGACGCGTACAAGGCCTACGCGAAGCAGAAGGCTGAAACCTCAAGCCACTTCCGGATTCGGGTCGGGTATCGGATCTGTCGGTGGCACAGGCTGCGGTAGATCGTCCCCGAAAGGCTCATCATCCGGCGATGGAACGGGCGCGCGATGCATCTCAGCGTGGGCGGCGTGGCTCTGCACGACGCACCATCCTGCGTTCAGTCGGATGAGAAAATGCACGAAACTCGATATTCGTGACACCGATAGCGCCCGGCGGACCTGCAACGAAATCAAAATCACGACGTACCGGGAATAACGTACTGTCCAGCAGTACGACATCGGTGCGGCAACTGGGATTCGGATTCGCGAGATGCGTGCGTATATCCTGCCAAAGACGATCCGAGATCCAGCCCTCCAGATAAATCTGGTTCGGGTAGGTAGTGTGGTCAGCATCCAGATAGGCTTTCTGGCCAGCGGCAACATGCAAATAAGCCGGTGCCTCGCTCGCAATCACCAGATTAATCCAGCCATCACCAATCGGGTAAGTCACCTCTTCAGGGTAGCCAGGGAAACTCAACTCCATCGTCCAGCGACAAGACAAGTCGAGCCGCTTATTCAGCGCCGCTGGATCAGCCAGTAGCGTCTCATCCATGACGCTGTACTGCATACTGTTGATGCGCGCTTGTAATGCGGGCTCCATCTGCCGCATTGCTTCCAGATTTTCTTGCAGATTCCAGAATAACCATTTGCAGCGATCTGCATCCGACATTTCAGAGAGCTCAGCCACCGAGCGTCTGCCTGCGGGCTCCAAACATTGCAGCACCTCGTCTCGCCGACGCTCCTCAAGATGAGACTCCCCCCCGAGGGAAGAGACAACAGGTTCGGCAAGCTGCATGATGACTCCGAGAGATGATATCGACAAGATGTCGAGCCTTACATAACTCCGACCTCGCAGCCAGCGATTAATTCCTTAAGTTTGATGCTGTTGGAAATCTCGCATATAAGCCACGAGCGCCTGAACACCCTCGATCGGCATCGCGTTATAAATTGACGCACGCATACCGCCAACAACGCGATGTCCTTTCAGCTGTACCAAGCCACTCGCCTCGGCACCTTCCAAGAAGGCATCATTCAATCGCTCGTCTTTCAGAAAGAAAGGGACATTCATACGCGAGCGACAAGATTTATCGACAGGATTACGATAAAAATCGCTGTTATCGATAAAGTCGTAGAGCAGCGCAGCTTTCGCCCTATTTCTCTGTTCAATGACTTCAAGGCCACCCTGTTCCAGCAGCCACTCGAACACAAGGCCAGCAATATAGATGCTATAGGTCGGCGGTGTATTCAGCATGGAAACCGCAGCGGCCTGCTCCTTCCAGTGAAATACTGACGGGGTTATTGGCAAAGCCCGGTCGAGCAAATCATCGCGCACGATCACAAACGTCAGCCCAGCCGGGCCGATATTCTTCTGAGCGCCACCATAAATCACGCCGTAGCGTGATACATCGATTGGACGAGAAAGAATATGCGAAGACATATCCGCCACCAGCGGAACTTCGCCCGACTCCGGTACCCAGAAATATTCCACACCGCCTATTGTTTCATTGGTGCAGATATGGACATAGGCAGCACCCGGATCCGGCGTCCATTGATCTTGCGCAGGTATATAGCTGAAATGCCGGTCCTCGGATGAGGCGATGACGTTCGCGCGGCAGTACTTGCTTGCCTCTTGAATCGATTTCTTCGACCACTCGCCGGTATTCACATAATCAGCAGAGCGCTTATCACCGAGCAGATTCATCGGAATCAGCGCATTCATGGCGAGTGCGCCACCCTGTAGAAACAAGACCTGATAATTAGATGGGATATCAAGTAGCGAACGAAAGTCAGCCACTGTCTTCTGGACAATCGCCGTGAATTCTTTACCACGATGGCTCATCTCCATCACCGACATACCGCTACCGTGCCAGTCGAGCATCTCATCAGCAGCAC
>JAIXQV010000049.1 GCA_027485535.1 Oxalobacteraceae bacterium
GCCATCGTGACGGGTGCAGGGGTAGCGCGAGACGGCGCGGTTTCACGCTTGATACAACTAGCAGAGCTACACCAAGCGGCTGTGTATGCCGCGCCCATGAGTGCCCGATGCGGCTTCCCAGAGCGTCATCCCTTGTTCTTGGGCTTCCTACCGCCGATGCGCGAGAAAATCGTCTCGCTACTGAATGAGCACGATTTGATTTTGGTATTGGGTGCACCTGTATTCACGTATCACATTGAAGGTGAGGGTCCGCATATTCCACCCGAGGCTTCATGCTGGCAAATTGTGGATGATGCAAATACAGCCGCATGGACGCACACCGGGAACTCAATCATTTCTAGTATTGACCTTGCACTTGATGCATTGATATCTGTCAGTGCGCCACCAAATCAACGGACATCACCGGCAAGTCGCGCCACGCCACCTGAACCTGTAACAAGCTCACCAATGAGCGCTAGCTTCGTATTGCAGCAATTGGATCAAGTGCGGGGTGAATACGATGTGGTGGTCGAAGAGGCGCCCGGTACTCGCGCCACCATGCAGCAGTACTTGCCGATGGATGGCGAGGATCGTTTTTATACGATGGCAAGTGGCGGATTGGGCTGGGGCATGCCTGCGGCAATCGGCATTGCCCTCGGTAGAAAAAAGCTAGGCTTACCGGGAAGAGTGATCGGGCTGATTGGGGATGGCTCGAGTATGTACTCGATACAGGCGCTGTACAGCGCGGCGGAACTCGGGTTGCCGATCACTTTTATCATTATGAATAATCGGCGGTATGCGGCATTACAGGAATTTGCGCCGGTCTTTAAATATTCAGCCAATGAAAAACCCGTCGGCACTGATCTACCCGGGATCGACTTCGTTGGTCTTTCTGAGGCACAGGGTGTGAACGCCTCCCGCGTGGAAGACCCGCAGCAGCTGAAATCGGCGTTACAGGCCGCACTGCAGGCCGAGGGTCCTTATCTTTTGGACGTTTTTATCGCCTGAAGCCGTGATCGCCATGTCCCCAACAATGAGGACAGACATCCGCCCCCACTCCCAACAAAATTCTCCATGGGTCATAGTTGGCTCGACAAAAACTCAGGAGAACATCATGCATAAGAAAAGCTTCTCAAGAGCTGCGGCCAGTCTTTTCGCAGCGACGCTCTTGGTTGCACCATCTGCTTTTGCAAAGCAATCGGCGATCGACCTTGATAATCTGACAGCAGCCAAAGCTGCCGCGGATTTTTGCGCTGGCAAAGTCACAAGTGAGGCAATGGTCACCGCAGCGTTGAGCCGAGCCAAGGCACTTGCCGAACTCAATGCATTTATCACGCTCGATGACAAGGGCGCGCTCGCTGCCGCTAAGCAAGCTGATGCAGCAAGAAAAAGTGGCGCAAGCTGCAGACCTCTCGAGGGTGTGCCGATTGTCATCAAAGACAATATTGAAGTCGCTGGTCTGCCGAATACGGCCGGGACGAAGGCACTATTGAAGTATGTTCCGAAGAAAGATGCCCCGATTGTGGCCAAGCTTCGCGCAGCAGGTGCAATCATTATCGGCAAGACCAACATGCATGAATTGGCATTCGGCGTGTCGGGCTTTAATCCAAGCTTCTCAACGAGCTCTGAGGTTGGCGTACGAAACGCTTACGACAGCACAAAGATTGCGGGTGGCTCTTCTTCTGGAACTGCTGCTGCGGTCTCCGCGCGGATTGCTCCTGCAGGGCTCGGTACTGATACGGGTGGCTCAGTGCGTGTTCCTTGTGCATTGAATGGCTGTTCATCGCTACGACCCACCGTTGGTCGGTACTCGCAAGCCGGGATTGCACCGATCTCTCGCACGCGTGACACCGCTGGCCCTATGGCCGTCAGCATGAGGGACGTCGAACTTCTCGACCGCGTCATTACCGGCGACTCTGCCATCCGCGCAGCGGATTTAAAAAAGCTTCGTGTCGGCGTATTTGCGCCTACGCTTGCCAATCTGGATGCGGATACCAAAGCCGCATTTGATATGGCTTTGCAAAAAATGAAGGAGGCCGGGGTCACCATTGTCGACGTCGACATTCCCGGGCTGTTAGAGCTAGCTGGGCAAATCGGATTCCCGGTTGCGCTTTATGAAGGTTACGACGATATGGTGGCCTATCTGAACAAGAGTGGCTCAGGCATCACGATTACGGATATTGCCAAGGAAATCACCAGCCCTGATGTTAAAGGCACCTACGACGGTCTGGTCATCCCACGCAAACTTCCTGGACCAGACAACACCCTCGTCGATGCGAAGCCGGCCTATGATGCAGCCATGAGTAAAAGCCGGCCTGCACTCATCAAGTTATACCAATCGACCTTTAGCACTAACAAGATTGATGCGCTGGTTTTCCCGACCGTGACTAAAGTTGCGATGGACGCCATACCCGAATCAAGCAGCCTGGGTAATTTCTTAGCCTATATTCAAAACACGGATCCGGGCAGCAATGCAGGTATCCCGGGTTTGCAGGTGCCGATTGCACTCGGTGCCTCAAGCAATCTACCGGTGGGAATTGAATTGGACGGTCCAGCTGGTAGCGATCGAAAATTGATCAGCATTGGGCTGGCGCTGGAGAATCTGTTTGGACGCTTGCCACCACCCGGCAAACGTTAAATAGTTAATGAGCTTTGCCGAGCGCGGCGGCCATGCCGCTGCGCCGGTTCAGGCCTAGCTTGGCAAAAATTCGTTTTAAATAAGTCCGTACTGTCGAAAGCTCAACAGCGAGACGTATCGCGATCTCTTTATCGGTAAGACCCTCAATCACCAATTGCGCCACTGCTCGTTCACGCGCCGACAGGGATGAGGGATACATCGAATCCTGCTGGGCCGAGGCAATGGCATCTGAGTTATGCCGCAGCGCCTTGGTAAATGCTGGCTCGATCAAATTCAAGAGATCCAGCGTGTGGCGATCAAAGTTCGCCCTGCCGCGCCGACGCCAAATTCGTAAATCGCCGATATTGCGGCTATCTACATAGCTGTAGACATTCACACCCCAATGCAACCCATCACGCGCTAAAAAGTCATTGAAAAACTCGGTTTGCATCAGCTCGCGCTGTGGCATGACCTGCGTCACCAAGGTGGGCACTCTGCGCCGTTGCAAATGAAAGGTGATGGGATCGTGAAACTGATAATAGGCGTCGTAAGCACCAAGATTCGTTGGGTCCATGTTGATGGAGACACCTTCAGTAAACTTGGCCTCTGAATCATCCCACACGAAAGAAGCGAAAAAATCTGCTTGCAGGATCTCCATCAAACAATAGCCCAACTGCTCACGCACATCAGCCGCAGACAGACCCTCGGCCAATAAGCCGAATGCCTTGGAAAGGAGCCTAGTCTCGCGGGCGCTTAGGTACATAAAAATTAGTCTAATGCGCCGTGGCGACGATTGCAAAAGTTTATATATTAATAACAATCATTCAAAGAACGAACCAATCACTTCGGGCACAATCCGGGTATGTCCGAACCAAACAATTACAACCGTATCGCTCTGGCCGCGTGCTTCGGCACTTTTATCGAGTGGTATGACTTTCTGACCTTCGCCACACTCGCGGTTCATTTCGCGGTGCTGTTCTTTCCGGCGGATGACCC